>NZ_CP053838.1 GCF_013201705.1 Aliarcobacter faecis
ATGAAACATCTAATTTCACTTATTAATAATTTATTAGACACTAGTCATAATATTGAAAATAATTATATTAAAAATGTAGTATTTGATTTAATTAAAATTATTCATCTGGTTAAAACTGCTAAATCTAACAATTTAAAAAGAATGCTATTTGAATCATTTTGTATTAAAATTAAGATATTGACTGATAAGTATAATCTAAGAGAAAATATATATTTTATAGAATTAAATAAACTACGAAATATTATTACACATGCTGTTATACATTTTGAAATTAATGAAAATGGAATAATTATTGCAAATAATGTTATGAAAAATGAAATTATTCATAATAAATATATTCATGATAAGGATGGTGTAATAAATTATATACAATTTACAATTTATTATATTTTATTACTTTCTAGGGAAATTAATCCTTATATAAAAGATTATAAAAAAGACATAATTTATCCTAATATGCTGGATAAAGAAACAGCAATAGGATTAGAAGTTATAAAAGAATACAATCTTGAAATCAATCAATTACATGATGAGTATATTAAAATTATACATAAAATACATAAAAGTATTGAGCCTAATATGATTGGTCTTGATAAAGAATATATAGAAGACAATTTAAAAGCTGAGATATGGTTTAAAGAAAATAACATATCAAACTATGCAGTTGACTATATGCATACACAAATTTCTTTAGGAATTAATCTAAATACAATAGATAAAGATAAATCTTTATTATATTTACAAGATTCTTTAAATATAATAGAAAAAATAAAAAAAGACTATCCTTTTGTCACATGTTATCTTTTATATATTTTTAATGGCCTATCATCAAATTATTTTTTAAGAAAAAATGGAAATAAGGCTTTAGAATATGCTGAAAAATCAATTAACATACTTGAGTCAGATTTTCATACTTCTATATCAATTTATACGAAAATAATAATAAATTTAACATTCGCAAATGCATTATCTATAAATGAACCAAAAAGAGAAAAAATACAATTAGAAAAATGTATAAAACTTTTGATTCAAGCTAAAGAAAATAAAATAAAAAATTTAGAAGAATATTCATTTAATATATTTACTAATTATTTAAAAGCTGCCAATCAATCTAATTTCAAAATCAATAATGAAATTATTAAATATATAGACTCATTTAAAGAAGAGAAAATAAAACAAGAAAATAAAAAAACAATCTATAATGAGTTATTTATATATTATGCCAAAAATTTAGATTACAATAAAGCTTATCAGATAGTAAATAGTATATTAAAAAGGAAATTATTCAATAATGAACACCAAGAATATTATAATTATGAAAAAAAAATATTAAATCTTGCAATAGATAAGAAGCTAACAATAAAATATGAAAAAGAAATACTTCAACTTTGTATTGATAACAACGTTATATTAAAAGATCAAGTCAATAATTTAATACTTGAAATTTCAAATAATAAAAAACTCCTGGATAATCACAAAAATATTCTAAAGACTAAACTAATAAATTCTAAAAATATTGAACGATACATATAGATTTATTAGATAGGGACGAAATGACCATACAGTAAATTTCTCATTGAAAGATTTACAAATGGATATTTTTACTTATTCGTTTTCTTGTTTTATTTTATATTTTAAATATTCATTACTTATTTTACAAATAATTTAGCTTAGGCAGTTGGGATTGTTTCACATTTTCAAACAAACCATCCATCCAAGCTCGTCTTTTTTGAGGAAGTGATATTTTTAGCGTCTTTATATTAGCATGTTCTGTAATCCAAGATCCTAATGCAAAGCAGTAGGATCTTAAGGTAGAAAGCATCATATTTGAATTGAGCACTTAGTGTTTGAATAGTGCCATAATGTTATATGCCATTATAATAAATCTAAAAGAGGCTTCCGTAGCATAGAAATCTTTCAAGCAGAAGTTGTCAGCACCAAAATCATACTTCAACTCTTTAATCCTATTCTCACAATCTGCTCTTGTGTTGTAGATATTGTATATTTGATCTACTGGTAATTCAATATTTGTAACAAATGCACTATATCTGTACGTAGGTTCATCAAATAAAAGTTTACCACCTGATTTAGGATATTCACTGATAAGTTTACGAACTATGATGTATCGTCTCTCCTTCCCATTGTCTGGTTTGAATCGTAAACTTGCAACTTCAATTCCTTTGGTGATACTCACCCACTTAGTAACTGAACCAATAGTATATTTGATATTTTCATAGAACTTTACTGCTACTATATAGTTTAGATTTCTATTCTCAAAGTATTCTAAAAACTTTTGAGAGTAAAATCCACTATCAGCTCTTACTAATCCAACTTTATGATCTTTTAAACACACATCAAATGTTTCATCAAGGAAGTTGGAGTAGTTATTCAGATCACTTGTATTACCACTACGCATCCATGCATTAGCCACCATCTTTGTTTGTGATATAAATGCTATTAAAGGGTGATGGGAATTCCTCCCTGGTTTCTTTGGATTATATCCTTTTGAAGCGCCTTCTTGATCTCCGTATCTTGTGATAACTGTTGAATCCAAATCAATAGTGATTGAGCCCACATCTATTTGAGAAAGAAATTTTTGCTGTAACTGTGGAAATATTTCACTATTTTTCTCCATATCAAATTTATGAAAAAATCTACTGTAGGTTGATTGTGACGGTAATCTCTTGATATCAAATATTGATTGTAAAGTTGTATCATATCTAATCCAATCTGCATGAATATATCTACTTGCTCCTGTAAATATAGCTAACCAGAATCCTTGAACTATATCTACTGGATTATAAGCTGCATTTGAATAACCTTGAGGTAGATTCACACTTTGTAGATCATCAATCACTCTTGTTTTATCCATAAAATCTTTGAGCAATTTCATACCACCAAATGGAGTTATTTTTTTATCTGAATATTCTATTTTTAGTTGACCCATTTGGTGATCCTTTGAAATAATGTTTGAACTTAGATTTTATAGTATGTTTGTTTAGATTGAAATTTTCCTATTGCATAATCCAGGTTTAATTTATCTTATTAGTAACAATTTACAGTTTTTTTAATTTTGTATTCAATCTTATTTTTTAATGTGTCATAATGGTGTATTTTAATTTGAGGCATCCACCTTTGAATAATATAAAAATTAATTAGTTTCCAATCTTTTTAAATGATTTAGCCATATCAATAATTTCTTGTTCTGTATAATGAAGATATATCATTGTAGTTCTAATATCTTCATGTCCTAACCATTTTGAGATGGATGCATTATCCATTTTGAGTGTATGCTTTAGATAACTTGCAACACTGTGTCTTAGCATATGAACACTTGATTTTTTTGTTACTTCTATTTGAGCAGCTACTAAAGTATTGTGAACTATAGTATTTATATATCTATCATTTACTTGTTTCCCTTTATTAGTTGTAAAGTAAAATCCATCTGGTGATTCAGTTCTAATCTTTTCATATTTAATCATGTGTTTTTTTATATGACTATAAGTGACATACAGTAATCTTTGTTTATTCCCTTTACCAATAATATTGAACTTAACAATATTTTTATCAATAGTTATATCATCTTTTTTTAAATATACTAATTCAGATACTCTGATACCAAGATACATCAATAATTTTAACATTAATATATTCCTCTCTCTTACTTCATCTTTATATTGTACAAGCTCTATTGCATTAAAGAATTTCTGAAAACCATCTTTTGGAGTTAATACAGATAAAACTCTTTTTTCTTTTTGAATACTTTTTGAAATTTTACTTCTTTCTATATCAAATAAGAATACTTCATTTTCTGATTCTTTATCTATATTTGAGTTCTCTATAAATTTTATAAAATTTAGTAATACAGTTAATCTGTTCACTTTACTAGCATAACTTAATTCCCAAATATTCTTAATATTTTTTGGTATATCAACTTTTATAATTTTTCCTGCAGCTAAATCTTTTTTTTGTTTTTCTTCTGTATTAGAAAAATAATTTGCTAATAGTGTAGTTGTTATATTTTTAATTGAGTAAGCTTTTCTCTCAAGCATATAGTGATAAAATGGATATATATTATTATAATACTGTTTGATAGCTTTAAATTTTAAAACCCCTAGCTCATTTACATATTTTCCTATTGCTTCAATATCTTTGCTATTAAGTATAGCTTCTTTGATACTAGTTATCTTTGGTATATTGTCTTCAGTTACAAATCTTCTTGATTGTTCATCACATTTTTGACTTAAGTACTGTGCAATCCAAAAAGCTATATTTTCTTTCCAGTCATCATAAGGTTCAAGTAAAAAAGCTCCATCATCTATAACTGAATTTTCAATTAATTCATATTGATTCTTTTTTGCCATTTCATGTTTTCTTTCCATTTAAGTTTATTGTTGTAAATTTATTTGCTATTTTACCTTGAAAAAACTTAATTTTAAGATACGGAAAATATATCATTTTCCGTATTTAATAAAATGCCCAAAAGTAGCATAAATAGGACTTTTCTATAAAACTTTAATTTAACTTAAAATGATGTTTTTTTGCTAGATTAGTTAATATTTATATGCTCTAAAAACGTTTTTAGATGATAAATTGTATTACTTCAAACTTATCGTGCGTTTTAGAGAGCGTTATTTTCCGTATTTAGAAATTTAACTTATATTTTTACTTGCTATAGTATTTTTCTTATTGGATATAAAAAAACTTTTTTATCTTTTATGTAATTAGTAAACTTTGAAAAAAACAACTCATAGAATTAAAAATCATAAAGTAATTCTTCATTCAGATCAAGGTAGCCAATATAGCTCTTATGAATACCAAACATTTTTAAAGTATCATAATATTATCCCAAGTATGAGCCGTAGAGGTAATTGTTATGATAATGCAGTAGCAGAGAGTTTTTTTAAGACATTAAAAAAAGAGTTAGTTAGAAAAACTATATTTCATACAAGAGCAGAAGCTAGAGATAAAATATTTGAATATATAGAAATGTTTTATAACTCAAAAAGAAGACATAGTTTTTTAGATTTTATAAGTCCAAATGAATTTGAGAAAAGATACAATGATAGTGTTACTCAACCCAAGGTGTTAACTGAATAAAAAAGTGTCTACTAGCTTGGGGTCATTCCACAGCAATCCACTTAACAAGTATAAAAACTTATTCTTTTTAAACTCTTATTCTCCCCCCCCCCTTATATTTTTATACTTAAACCAACGGTTATCTTTATAATATAGAATTATGTTTTATTAGAATAATTCAAATAATTCATTATTATTGTATGAATATCATTTAATAAGTATTTTTTATTTTTTTTTGGATTTTCACTAAATTTAGGGTCTTCTTTTGCATCTGTAACTAAAAACTTAAATGTACTAAGTATTTTATCAACATCTTCATTTTTATTTATTTCTTCTACTGCTTGAATTGAATTATCTATATTTTTCTTTATTTCATCTTCATATACATTATGATATTTATTCAACCTAAGTACTTTCCAATAAGCATATCTTTTAGATATTAAAAATCTATACCTTATATATTGTGAGATTTCATTTTCTTCAAGAATAAGTGGTCTTGCATCAAAAAATATATTTTTATCTTCATAGCTTTGTGTCATATGACTTCCAAAGAAGCTAGATATTAAAGTGGATACTTTCATAACTCTATTGCCATCATTATCAAGATTTTTATTTAATATTATTGAAACTTCATCATTTACAATAAAACTACAAATAATTGAAGACTGTTTATCTTTTCCAAAGTATTTTTTAAAAGATTGAAAAAATTTCTTATATGAACTATTTAAATTATTATTGAATTCTTCATTTACTAATATATCTTTTAAAAAATTCCTAGTAGCCTTAAATCCATCTATTCTAATACATAAATATTTATTTTCAGGAACTTGTACAATAGATAATGATTTATTTTCTATATCTTTAAAATAAGTGTCTAATTCTGTTAATTCATTTTGCAATAACATTTTATTTTCCTCCTTTAGCATTTGGGTTTAATTGTTTACCTCTGTTACCTTGATTTTTAGAATATGTTTTATTTACTCCATTTGTACCTTTATTTGAATTGCTTTGGTTAGCCTTATGATTATTAGCCATATTGTCTCCTTTTTAATTAATTTATTGAAATTGTGTCACAATATAAAGAATTATTCTAGGAAATGAACTGGACAACTTTTTATGTATAGTAAAATTATAAGTATTGAAGAAATCTTTGATTGGTATTTAAAAACATTAGACATAAAATTAGATAGAAAACCTATTCAAAGATATATAAAAAATGGTAATCAAGATGTTGATAAAGATAAAATTGCTTTTGATGATTTGATTAAATATATATTAAAGTCCATAGAACTTAGTGATGATGGAAAAGTACATTTTGGAAATGTATTAGAAAATTTTATTGAAGTTTATAAATGTTTTACTCTATATATGGAGGTACATAATACTTCTCAAAAACAATTAAATTTTTTATTAGCAAAAGATATGATTATTCCTTTTTTTGCTTTATTTAGTTCATATGTATTTGATAAGCATCTTATAATATTAGAGCAAATAAAACCTGATAAAAATAAAAAGTCCTTTCAAAAGTTTTTGGATTGGGCAGGAAGAAATATTTGTCAGCAAAATATAAAACACTATTTAATAAATAAATATACAGAAGAATACTACAAAGGAGATAATACAAATAATATTACTGATATAGGAAGAAGTATAACTAATTGGTTCAGTTTAGAAAATCAAACTACTCCAAAAAATGAACATTTTAATAGATTGGTTAAATATTTAAATGATTGTAATAAGGCTCCTCATCTTAATTTATATAATCTAGCACTTTTTGCAAAATTGTTTCAAGAAATTCATAAAAAATTAGAAGATTTATTTGATGAAAATCAAATTGAGCTACTTATAGAGCACTATTATCTTTTATTAAAATTTTATCAATTTAAATTAGCAACTAATGATATTGAAAAAACTGAATATAGAATTTATAATGAACTATTAAATCATATAAATCCGAATTTAATAAATAGAAACCACTATTTTGATGATTATTTTGTATGGATTGACAAAGCAGTAACTAGGGAATATTTTACTCTTTATAAATTAATTAAAAAAGTATTCAATAAAAATGGTTTGTTTTATTTATTACCGGAATTAGAATGTATGAAATATATTGAAATAAATTTTCCAGTATTGTATTTTAATAAAACAAAAACTCAAAATGAATATGTTAATTTATTTGAAGCAATGGCTTCTAGAAAAAAAGAATTAAATATATATATTAAAAATGAAAGTATAAATTTTCAAGCTGAGATTTTTTTTATACATTTAGATAATAAGAAAGAAAAAGATTACAATGATAAAATAAAATGTGATGAAATATTTAAAAAACTAGAAATTGAATTTAATAAAAATGATTCTAATCCATATATTTGTTTTTTAAAAACAAAATTCTACATTTTTGACAATAATTTAGAAAAAGGATTAGAATATTGTAAAAAATGTGTTAATTTAGGAATTGGAAAATTAGGTGAACATTTTAAAGAAGCTGTATTGATAGGTATTTTATTATCTGCAAAGCTTAACAGCAAAACAAACTATAACTTTTTTAAAAGAATAGCAATTAAATATGATAGTTTATTTTTTGGAAGATTGAAAATTCCTTCATATGGAATAAATGGAAAAATGGTTGATATTTATGAAGATAAAAGAAATTTTGAAAGATTGTCAATAGAATTTGATGATTATTTTTCTAATAAATTTTCTTAAATCAAGAACTATGTTTGATTTATATTAAACATATAATTTAGGTTAGTTCATCAGCTTTAAAGTCCTTATGTAAGTCATTTGTGATTTTAAAGCACCTAAAATAACCTTATAAAAGATAAATTATGAGGTAACATTATGAAAAGAAAAAATTCACTAAAATTAGAGAAAATATTACAGAAGTTGAGTACCAAAAGCTATTAACCTATTTAAATGAGAAAGAGGATTTAACAACTAACACTAAAAACAATCTAAGGCGAACTTTTATTCTACTATATTTTACAGGTATGAGAGTTAATGAAGTAAAACAATTAAAAATTAAAGATATAAATACAATCTATGAAAAAGAAGAACTAATTATAGTTACTCATAAAAGGGTGTAGACCTACAAAGGGATTTTTTTTCCAACAATATTTAAAAATTGCTTAAAGCTAATACTAATGTAAAATCATCAACTTTTTTTCTCTTTATTCTTTTGTAAGAATTTGAATGAGTATATAAAACTTCTTTTTAGTGTAATTTATTCAAATTCAATAATATATTTAATATGCTTTGAATAATATATTAGTTAATTTACATTTTTACGATAGAATTCATTATGGTTTTTATAATGTAAATTAAACATTCATTTAATATACATATTTTTCAAAAAGGAATTTCTAAAATGTTAATAGGATATGCAAGAGTTTCAAAATCAGATAATTCACAAGTTTTAGATTTACAAATTGATGCACTAGTAAATGCTGGAGTAAAAGAAGAAAATATTTATAGTGATAAAATTTCTGGAAGTAAAGATGAAAGACCTGGATTAGAAAATTGTCTAAAAGCTTTAAGACTAGATGATATTTTAGTTGTATATAAACTTGATAGGCTTGGAAGAAATTTGAAACATCTTATTCAAACTGTTGAAGATTTAACAAAAAGAAAAGTAGGATTTAAAGTATTAAGTGGGCAAGGTGTAAATATAGATACTACAACACCAGCTGGTAAAATGATATTTTCTATATTTGGTGCATTAGCTGAATTTGAAAGAGAACTTATTCGAGAAAGAACAATAGCAGGAATTACTGCAGCTCGTGCAAGAGGAAGAATGGGTGGAAGAAAATTTAATCTTACAAAAGCACAAGTAAGACTTGCCGAAGCTAGTATGAAAAATAGAGATACAAGTGTTACTGAACTTTGTAAAGAGTTAAAAATCACAAGAGCAACTTTATACAAATATATTTCTCCAACTGGAGAATTAAGAGATTATGCAAAAAGGGTGCTTGAAAAATAGTTTTAAGAACCCTATAAATTAAGTTATATTTAAAATTATTTGTCAAATTTTTACAAGAAAAATATGTAAAATAATTTCATTAGAGTTTTATAGGTGCTATTTCAAATAAAATAAATATTGATAATATTAGAAAAAATCGGGACTGTTAGAAATTCCGTGTCAATCTGATAAAATAATATCAAGGATCTATAAATTCTACTTCATGAACATTTTTTGGAACAAATTATATCTCTAAATAAAGGTTATAAAGCCAAAATGTGAGATTTTCTAATTTTGCTCCAAAATCTAGGAGATTGTGAACTTAACGTCTCACATTACTGTCTGAATGCATAGGATATGATTGTTAGCTTCATAAGACAAGCCACAACATTTAGCTACATAAAATCTAAAGTTAATATCAAACGCTTTTCATTGGCTATTAATCCTGGTGAACGGTGGACTAAGCCTGCATTTTCATTACCTTCCCAAAGCGTACCTTTGATTAATGCAACATCGCCACAATCCAGTTGTTGGATATCCCTTTTCCTTTGGTAAAGACCAGATTCACTGTCAGGCAAGCCGTTACAACCCCATCCCAGTTTTGTTTGATCAACCAGCTCATGAGGTAGCCATTCTGTAGCCATACCTTGATAGGTTGTCACAAGACGGCAAGGCACTTTATCCACATGAAACTTGGGGCACATCGCTTTATCTAAAACTTTCAAACGCATACCTGCTTGTTTAAGTTCAAACAAATAACAAAACATCTCCACAAGCAGAGCTATATCTTCGCTAACTTCGGTCATATTGTTATCAAAAGATTCGCTAATACGCGAAAGTGCATCTTGTGGTGTTAAGATCATTTCCTTTTGGAATGTAGGATTCAATGCTAAAAATTCTTTTACCAAAAATTGTTTCTGACGTCGCCAAATGGCTATATTGATCTCTGCCTTATAGATATCGCTCAAAACTGTTGGCTGCTTATCCTGAGCCATATGTCGGGACATATTTTCCGCTTGACCCCATTCACCAGCAAGATTGAGATTCTTTTCATTCATCATTATTTTCTCCTTTAATAGTATTAATGTTCATGTTCATCAATCATATTACTAATTTTTTTATACATATCTTTTGCATCTTTATTTGATAGTTTCTTTTCTTCAATGAGTTTTAAAATTTGACTTAATTCCTCAATAAAAGACACAACATCTTTCTTAGCTTCAATAATCTCTTTTTCTTCATTTCCATTCTTAATCTCTTCATTTAATTCATCTAAAAAAGCTTGCGATTCTGGTAGCATCACATTAAATATTATACTTTCTAATTCTACTTTTATATTTTTCACTTATTTCCTTATTTTTAGTTATTTTCATAGCCAAATTTAATTGATTCTTCCTCAATTTTCTTTTTAACAAGTTCCTGATTCCAATTATGTCTTTTGGCAAAATTCTCAATCTCTATCTCTCTTTGTTCCAAAGTACAAAATATAAATATTCTTTTTAAAAATGGTTGAGGAATTTGTATTGCAACCATTTGAAAATAGTTTTCTTTACAACTTTTAGAACAAAAAGCTTTACTCATAGGGATTTTTTTTCCACAGTAAGGACAATTTGACATTATTTTTCCTTTATTTAAAATAGATGTCCTAGTTCTTCTTTTTTTGTTTTTAAATAGTTTTCATTAAACTTATTTGTTTTTGTAATTGCTGGTATTCTTTCAACTATTTCAATACCACATTTTTCAAAAAAACTAATTTTTTTAGGATTATTGGTAATTAATCTCATTTTTGTTATGCCTAAGTCATCTAATATATAAGCAACTGCACTATAATCTCTTTCATCTTCTTTAAATCCTAGTTTTAAGTTTGCCTCAACAGTATTAAACCCTTGGTCTTGAAGATTATAAGCATTGACTTTATTTACTAAACCTATATTTCTTCCCTCTTGTCTATGATAAATAATTAATCCACCTTCTTTAGAAATAAGTTCTAAAGCTAAATTTAACTGGTTGTTACAATCACATTTTAAACTTCCAATAGTATCTCCTGTTAAACATTCACTATGAACTCTAACAAGTGGTGCTTCAATATCTTTAAAGTCTTTACTCATAATTGCAAGGTGTTCTTGGCAACCATCTTTATAAGCTTTTATTAAAAACTTTCCATATTTTGAAGGAAGATTTGCTACATTAGAAGAAACAATTGTTCTTTGATTTTCTTTTTGTAAATATGATCTATAAAAACAAGATTTAGCACCTGTATGACAAGCTGTGTTGCCAACTTGTTCTACAATTACTAAAAGTGTATCTTCATCACAATCAACTCTTAAATCAATTAATTTTTGAATATGACCACTCTCTTCACCTTTTTTCCAGATTCTGTTTTTACTTCTTGAGAAATAGTGAACAATTTTTGTTTCAATAGTTAAATTAAAAGCCTCTTTGTTCATATAACCTAACATTAATATCTCATTTGTTCCATTCTCTTGGACAATAACTGGAACTAATCCATTGGATTTTTTAAAATCAATATTCATAATTTACTCTTTTTTATTTTTTATAATTTAATTGTATTTTTGGAATCTTAGCAAAGAAGAATTAAATGCAACTTAGTTGCATTTAAAAACTCTTTAGTTACAATGCCTCAAATAAAAAAGGAAAATTTAGTATGGAAGAATTTATTATTAACTCTGCTTTAGATATGCATCTTCATTTAAGAGATGATGATATGTTAAAACTTGTAGCACCCTTAACTTCAAAAAGTTTTGTAGGTGCACTTATTATGCCAAATCTTCTTCCTCCAATTACTACAAAAGAGGCTTTATTATCTTACAAACAAAGAATAAAAGAGGCTTGTAAAGAAGATATTTTTACTCCTTATGTAACAATATTTTTTCAAGTGGATTATTCATACTCATTTTTAAAAGATATAAAAGATGAGATAATTGCTGTAAAACTTTATCCTTTTGGAGTTACAACAAATTCCCAAACTGGTGTATCTTCAATGGATGTTGAAGTTTTAAGACCAACTCTTGAATCAATGAGTAAATTAGGTATTCCTTTATGTGTTCATGGGGAAACAAAAGGTTTTGTAATGGATAGGGAAAAAGAATTTTTACCTATTTATGAATCTTTAGCTATAAATTTTCCAAATCTTAAAATAATTATGGAGCATATTTCAACAAAAGAGGCTATTACTTTACTTGACAAATATGATAATTTATATGCAACAGTTACTATTCATCATTTACTTTTAACCCTTGATGATGTGGCAGGTGGAATGTTAAATCCCCATAATTTTTGCAAACCAATTGTTAAAAGATATGAAGATAGAGATGCTTTACAAAAAATTGTATTAGAAGCTCATCCTAAAATTATGTTTGGTTCAGATTCCGCTCCACATCAAAAAGAAAATAAAGAGTGTCATCATGGAGCAGCTGGAGTATTTAACTCTCCAATTGTTTTACAACTATTAACTGAATTATTTGAAAAAAATGGGAAATTAGACAACTTAAATACATTTGTAAGTTTAAATGCACAAAGGATTTATAATCTTAAACCTATTAATAAACCTATTACATTAATTAAAAAAGATTTTATAGTTCCTAATGTTTACTCTTTTAAAAATGAAGAAGTTGTTCCAATGTTTGCGGGTGAAACTTTACTTTGGAGTCTTGAGTGATTATAAGAAAGAAGTTTAAATTTGAAGGCGCACACATAGTAAGAAACTGTTCAACAAAAAGATGTAAAACATCAATTCATGGACATTCATATAAAGTTGAAGTTTTTTTCACTTCTAATAAATTAGATAATGGATTTATGATTTTAGATTTTGGATTGACAAAAAAACATATTAAAAATATTATAGATTCATTTGATCATGCTTACTCTTTATGGGTAGAAGAATCAAATGAATTTAAGGAGTTTTTCAAAACAAATTCACAGCGTTGGATAGAAATGCCAGTATCACCAAGTGCAGAAGCATATAGTTTAATGTTTCTGAAATTTATTGATCATATCTTAAAAAATACAATATTTTCTAATGGAGAAGGAAATATTCAAGTAACATCTGTACGAGTACATGAAACAAAAACAGGCTATGCAGAAGCTTTTAGAGAAGATATGGATTTAATAGAATTAGATATAAGAAAAGTTGTCTTTTCAGATGAAGTTATTAACGAATGGAAAAATAAAGACGAATTACTAAAAATATTATCTATAGAAAAATAATTTTTATTTAAAATAATAAAGGAAAAAATAATGATAAAAAACCCAAAAGATATATTAGAACAATGGATGCAAGAAGTAAATGAAGGTGATGTTGAAAAACTACTTAGTTTATATGATAATCAAGCGGTGTTGATTCCAACATTTTCAAATAGATTGTTAAATACTCCAGAAAAATTAAGGAATTATTTTGAAAAACTTGGAAATCGTGAAGATCTTAGTATTGCACTTCATGAAAAAACATTAATAACCCAAGAATTAGGAAATCAAATTTTTTCATTAAGTGGTATTTATAATTGGCGTTTTGCAGTGGATGGAGAATTACTAAATTTTGAAGCTAGATTTAGTTATCTAATTGACCTTTCAAAACCAAATCCAATTTTACATCATCATTCATCACAAATTCCTAGAATGTTATAGTTGATATTTATTAAAAAATAAGAAGTAGAAAAATCATCTACTTCTTTTAGAAAAAATTAAAGTCAATAAGAAAATTAAAAGTAAAACTATAACTATCGTTGCACCACTAGGAATTGAAACATAAAAAGAGAAAACTAAACCTATTACTACTCCAATAATTGCAAAAAGTGTTGATAAAATCCAAGTTATTCTAAATCCTTGTCTTAAACAAATGGCACTTACAACAGGAATAATCATAATTGCTCCAATAAGTAAAGCACCAATTATTTTAATAGAAATTGCAACTAAAGTCCCAATTAATGCTGTAAATAATAGATTTATCAATCTTACATTTATACCACTTGAAATTGCTAACTCTTCATTAAAAGATATTAAAAGAAGTTTTTGATAATAAACAAGCATAAATAAAATAGTTAATATAAAAAATAAACTAATGATAAAAATATCTTCACTTGTAACAGCAACTATTGAGCCAAACAGATAATCAAATAAAGAGCTATTAAATGAATTTGATAAAGAGACGATTATTACTGACATTGCCAAGGCTGAAGATAAAAATATTGATAACATAGAATCTGAATACAATTTTTTATAACTTCGAAGATACTCAATCATAATAGAGGCAATTATAGAAATTATAATAGCAGTAAGTATAGTTGAAACTTGAAATAAAAAACCAATTGCAACACCTAATAAAGATATATGTGCAAGGGCATCTGATAACATTGCATATCTTTTTACAACAACAAATAAACTAAGAGTTGATGTCAAAATAGCTATTAAAACACCTGCAATAAAAGCATTAATCATAAATTCATATTGAAAAATTTCCATTATTTTAAAACTCCATTTATATAAAATGTTCTGGTGATATATTTTTCTATCATTCCTAAATGATGGGTTATAAATATAATAGTTGTTTTATTTTCTTTATTAATTTTATTAATATTTTCAATAAATTTTGTTTGAGAAATATTATCAAGTCCAATATCAGGCTCATCAAGAATTAGAATTTTTGGTTTGTTTACCAAAGCTCTTACAATTAAAACCCTCTGCTTTTGTCCCCCTGAAAGTTCTACAAAAAGTTTTGATTTTAAATCCAAAATTTCAAAACTTTTCATTAAAAAATTTAGGTAATTGTTTTCTTCATGGGAAATTCTTTTAAAAAAAAATGTTTTATTTACAAAAGCAGTTTTTATTATCTCTTCAACAGTCGCGGGAAAAACTCCATCTACTGTTGTGGCATTTTGTGGAACATAACCAATTTTACTTTTTATATCTTCATAAAATTTGATTTGTCCACTAGTTGGTTTTAGTATGTTTAAAAGTAATTTTATAAAAGTACTTTTTCCACCTCCATTTGGACCAATAATTGCGATGAAATTGCCTTCATAAATTTCCAATGAAATGTTTGTTAAAACATTTTCAAAGTTTAGATTACAAACTTCTATGATTTTTTTATTCATTTGTTATTTACAATCCATTGCAAATTTTAATTTTTCTAAATTTTCTTCCATTATTTGAAGGTAACCATAACCTCTTTTATTCTCTTCTTTTGAGATATTTTCACCAGGTCTTAATGTATCTATTTTTACATTTGCTGCTTTTGCAATTGTTTGTGCAACCTTCGGGCTTGCAAACTCTTCAAAAAATACAGTGTTTATTTTTTCATTTTTAACTAGATTTATTAGTTCACTTATTTGTTTTGCAGATGGTTTATCCTCAGGTGACATACCTGAAATACTATATTGTTTTACACCATAATCATCTGCAAAATAACCAAAAGCATCATGGTTTACTAATATTTTTTTGTTTGTACAAGTAGCCATACTTAAATCATATTTCTCTTTTAATGCCTTAACTTTTGTAAGATAATTATTTGAATTTTGTATATAAAAATCTTTGTTTGTACTATCTTTTTCTATAAAAAGTTTTGTGATTGTTTCAGTCATTAAAATATAGTTATTTAGACTAACCCAATAATGTGGATCCATTCCATCATGCTCGTGTTCATGTTCATGCTTATTTCCTTTTTTATCTTTTTCATCTTCTTCATCTTCATGATGTTTATCATTATCTTCTTGAAGAGTTCTAAGTTTTACATGTTCACTCATATCAAAAACTTTTTGTTCAATCTTTAATGATTTTACAATTTTATCTTTCCAAGGTTCCATAGAATCACTACTTGTAATAAATATATCACTTTTTGAAAGTTTTGCCATATCAGCTGGTGTTGGATCAAATCCATGTGCTTCAACACCAAAAGGTATTAAGTTTTGCAATTTAATTTTATCTCCACCAATCTCTTTTGCAATACTATATAGTGGGTAGATTGTAGTTGTAACTGTCATATTTGAAAAAGCAGTTGTGCTAGCTAATAAAAATGCTGAAACTAGAGTTTTTTTAATCATTTATAATCCTTTAATATTAATGCAACTTAGTTGCACTATGAAATAATACATTAATTTAATTAAATTGCGACTTAGTTGCAAATTTATTTTAAAGCTTATAAAATACAGATATTTATATTCTAATTTATACAATTTTTCATAATTTAAAGGTTCATAATGCCACTTATAAAGATTTTAACATCTATCCAAAAAAAAGAGTTTGAAGAACCTCCAATTCTTAATCAAGAGTTAAAAAATGAAATTTTTAAACTACCAATAGAATTAGAACAACAAGTTTTTTCTTTTAATAACACTAGCAATCAAATTCATTTTATATTGATGTTTGGGTATTTTAAAATAACACATCGATTTTTTGATTCAAATTTATACTATGGTGAAGATATAAAATATACAATTTCTAAATATAAATTTGATGACAATTTATATTCATCTGTTATTGCTCACAGTTCATTAGCTACATATAAAAATACAATAAAAAAACATTTTTCTTGTGTTAAATTTACTTCAAATATATATGAAATTCTTCAGAAAGAATCAGATTTATTGGTAAAAAAGCTGTTAAAAACACAAGATATTTTTTATTTATTAGTAGAAAAATCAATGGAATTAAGAATTGAAGTTCCTAGCTATACTCAAATAACAACTATCATTTCATCCTCAATAAATGCACAAAATACCTTAGTTTATAAGAAAATCAAAAAATATGAAAACCATGAAGCTTTAAAAAGTCTTGATTATCTTTTAAAAGAAGATATTACAAATCCGACCAAATATGTTCTTGGTAAATATAAAAGAATTTTACACTCTGTAAATGCTGCTAAAGTTAGACAATCTAATATTGATTTTAGATATTTAAATGATTTATCAAAACAACTTGAACCTATTTTAAAAGAACTCTCATTAGATGATAACACTATTATTCATTATGCAAAATGGGTTGAAAAATCTGATATGCATCAAATTAGTAGAAAAGTGAAGCATAAACAATATTTTGATTTGATATGTTTTGTGATACATCAAGTAAAAATAAGAAGTGACTATTTGATTGATATTTTTGTACAAGTGATGCAATCAATAAAACAAACCACATTAAGAGAACATCAAACTATATATTATGACCAAAAACATAGTAGAACAAAGAATTTTAAGGACTTAACACAATTTTTACAAACAGAAATTATTCCAAATATATTAAATTTAGAATCAATTATTAAAAATGATTTCTCAAGTGATGATAAAATTTTATTTATAGAAAATATAATTGAAGAATTAACAAAAAATGAAGAATTTCAAAAAATAAAATCTATTGATTTTAACTCATTAAATGAAGAAACTTCTTATTATGATATGCTAGAGAATAATTCTTCTAAACTACAAATAAGAATAGCTAAAATTATCCAAAATGTTGATTTTGATACAAACAATTCACAAAAATCTTTTATAAAAGCAATAGAGCATTATAAAAATAACAATGGTAAATTAACTTCAACAACACCAAAAGATTTTTTAGAGAAAAATATTCAAAGTTTACTATTTCAAAAAGATGAAAACAATACAAAATATTTTAGAAATTCATTATATAAAATACTCTTTTTTATTGAAATTTCACAAGCGATAAAATCAGGAAAATTAAACCTTCTAAATTCTTATAGATATAGAGCATTTGAATCTTATTTATTGGATATTAATAAATTCAAAAAAGAAAAAATGGATTTATTGGAACAATACAATCTTTTACATTTTACTAATTGCAAAAAAACTATTACTTATTTAAAAGAGCAACTAAATTCATCTTTTAAAGATGTTAATGAAAAGATTTCAAAAGAATTAAATCTATATTTTCATTTAAAAGGTGAAAATAGTTTTACAATAACTACACCAAAAGTTGAAAAAGATATATCATTAGACCCATTAACAAAATGGCTTCCAAAAGATAAATTTATTCCATTAATATCAATTTTGGAAGAGATTAATAGCTATATTAGTTTTACAAAAGTATTTACACATTACTCTTTAGGAAGAAATAGAAGTAACATAAAAATAGAAGCATTATTTGCATCTATTATTGGTTATGGTTGTAATATCAATATTTCAAGAATGGCAAAGATTTCAAAAGGTATTTCAGAACACGATATTGAACATGCAAGTAATTGGTATTTATCAAATGAAAATTTAATTGAAGCAAATGATAAAATTATAGCTTTTACAGAACAGTTAGATATTGTAAAACTTTTTAAAAAAGATAAAGATAAAAATCATACAGCAAGTGATGGTCAAAAATTTAATATTTCAGTAGATTCTTTAAATGCAGGATATTCATTTAAATATTTTGGATTAGGAAGAGGAGTAAGTAGATATATGTTTATTGATGAATCACATAGACTTTTTTATTCAACAGTAATTAATGCA
Organism: Aliarcobacter faecis; assembly: GCF_013201705.1. NCBI lineage: Bacteria > Pseudomonadati > Campylobacterota > Epsilonproteobacteria > Campylobacterales > Arcobacteraceae > Aliarcobacter > Aliarcobacter faecis. The sequence goes on from NZ_CP053838.1 coordinate 18,505, forward strand.
AATGAAAGAGAAGCTGCTTATGTAATTGATGGATTAATGCATAATGATATTATTCAAAGCGATATTCATTCAACAGACACTTTTGGGTATAGTGAAGTTGTATTTGCACTGACACATCTTTTAGGTTTCTCTTTTGCACCAAGAATTAAAAATTTTAAAGAACAACAACTATATGCATTTGAAGCAAAAAAAGAGTATCACAAATTAGGATATAAAGTTTTACCAATAAAACAAATCAATATAGAACTAATAGAAGAACAATGGGAAAATATTTTAAGATTTGTTCTTACAATAAAAGAAAGAGAAACAACAGCATCACAACTTCTTAAAAGGCTTACTTCCTATCCAAAACAACATAAAACATATTTAGCTTTAAGAGAGTTTGGAAGAATAATAAAAACAAAATTTTTACTTGAATATATTGATGATGTTACTCTTCGCCAACAAATTGAAAAACAATTAAATAAAATAGAAAATGCAAATAAATTTTCAAAAGCAATATTTTTTGGAAATAATGGAGAATACATGTATGCTACAAAAGAAGAACAAGATATAGCAAGTAATTCCCTAAGACTAATTCAAAATGCTATTATTTGTTGGAATTATCTATATTTCTCTGATAAATTAGCAAAAGAAACTGATGAAAATGAAAAATCATTAATAATTCAATCAATTCAAAATGGTTCTATTGTTCATTGGCAACATATTAATTTTTATGGTGAATATGATTTTACAGGAATAGAAACAAATAAAAGAGAATTTGAATTTAATTTAGAGAAAATTATTAAAGTTGAAGATGCTTAAAAGAGATAGAAGAGCCATTTTATAGAGATTTACTTATTATATTAAGCTATTTTTAAATATTGTTGGAAAAAAAATCCCTTTGTAGGTCTATACCCAATTTAAAAAAAAGCAGATTGACTTAACAAAAAATTGCTTAAGATAGGAGCTTAATCTATCATCACTAAATAAAAAAAATTTCATACAAAGGAGAAAGAAATGAGAGGAAGTGTTTACTACCAAAGCTCACAACTAGTAAAACAAATATTTAAAGAAGGAGCAAAAAAAGAAGATAAGATAAATACAAGCCACGAGCATTATCAAATGGTTTCAAGCTATAAAACCATGGAGAGTTATCGCTCTATTTGGAACAACTTTTTTAACTATCTTTTAGAACATTGGAAGGTAAGAGATTTTGAAAAAATTAGTTCAGAACATGTTCAAGCCTATATGGATTATAAGATTGAATACTATCCAAGTAAACAGTACTTAGAAAAAATCTCAGCAGCACTTGGTAAGTTAGAAATTGCATTAAAAAATTTTGCAAAAAACATTCACAAGATAGAAAAATATTATGATTTTTCAATTAGGCAAACTATTTTAAATGAAGCAAGAGATTTAAAACTTGTAGCCAGTAATTATCATAATCGTGCATATAATAATCCAGAACTTTTAATTTCAAATTTAAAAAATCCTATGAACAAACTTGCAGCTAAAATTCAACTTGAAGGTGGAGCTAGAGTAGAGGGAGTTGCTTTAATAAAACCCGAACAACTTAGAGGAAAAAAGATTGATAAAGTTACAAAAACTAAAAAAGGAATCGTTCATACTAAAGAAAAAGGTGGAAAGCAAGGTGAAGTTTTAGTATCGCTTGAAACTTATAAAGAATTAGAAAATTATATATCTATAAAACTAGAAAAGAGAGAAAACTCTTTTTCTCAAAAGAAGCAATCAAACAAATTAAAAAACATTTTGTATTTAATGATAATTCAAAAGATGAAGATTTTATTATAACAACAAAAGGTAATCCATTAAAAACTCCAAATAGTTCAACATTTATTGCAAAGGTAAATAGTTTTATACAAGAAGTTCTAGGAAATAGATATTCTTTTCACTCTTTTAGAGCAGGAATTATTACTGATATGTCAAAATCAATTAATCCTAAATTCATTAAAGAGTTTATAGGTCATAGTGATATAAAAATTACTATGAGGTATATTAGACCTACTCATGAAGATTTGAAGAAGTGTTTGATTAGGTAAAACCAACTTTTTATTTTAAAAGCTTACTTTTTTATTCCATAACCCCTAAAGGTTTATGGAACTTTGCATTTTTTACTTTTTGAACACTTTATGGAACAAGAAATACTAATATAAGTGCTTAGTGTTCTAAAACTAGAAGAACTCGCTCAGCACTGATTTGTTAATACTTCTTTGTATTCACATGTTCTGATTCGTCTATCAATCTCGCGTTCTGCCGCACCAATAGCATAACTTTTATTTCCACCTGTTACACTCGAAACAACTTGTGAATTACAGTTTTCACAAATAAAATCCGTTTTCTTGACATTAGCATATATACTACGGCAAGAGCTGTCATCATAAACTAAGGTAGCATCACAACTTGGGCAATAACACCAAAGTTTAGTTATAGTATTTCCTGCCCAATGCCATCGCCATTTTGCACCGAATAAAAGATCTTCTGTATATGCTTTGAATTCGGGACTTTTTTTTTCTTTGATTATTAAAAAAATGACCACTATCGCAAATAATGTAAATAAAGAAATAATTAACAACACCCATCCCGGTAGGCTATATGAAACAAAGAGAGCTTTCCAACACCAAACTAAGCCAGACCATATCCATGAAAAAAAGATAATTGCATACTCACGTAATTTTGGAATAACTAAAATGATGATGCCAGCAATGGTTGATGCAATTGCTCCATTTCTAATTGTTTTATAAGAACTTTCGATTGTAATTCCTTTTTTGCATTAACGGTTGACTTGAAGGACAAGTGAACTAACGACTTGACACTTTAGTCTTTTAATTTTATCTAATCGAAACTTATAAGCTTGATTTATCAGCAGTTTTCACTTGTTCTTCTTCCAAGGATTTGTTAGACTTTCAAGTCTATTTAAAACATATAAGTTTTTTATTTCTTTATCATTAATTATGATAGTTATTCAACATATATTATTTCCATTTAGTTATTCTATTAAGATTAAGTTCATTAAAATATTTATTGTGATTTTTGGGATGATAATCAATAATATCTAATTTAAACTGATGCGAATGAATAAATGATTCTTTAACACTTATACCAAATTTTTGACATTTATTAAAGATTTCATCTTTTTCAGACTTCTCCATTTGACAACCTAATATAATAGATTTAATAATACTAGGTTCTAGCTCAAAGAAATACATTGATTTATCACTATCATATTTAGCCATATCTAGTGAAATTAATATACGTTGTTCCTCTTCATATTCCCATTCAGGAGATTTTACAAACCAAGAACTGGTATTATTCTCAAGTTCTTGTGGTTCAATATAAGAAGGTCGTTCTAGCTGATAACTTACCTTTTTTAAAATACCAATATCCTCGTAATAATCATCTTTAAATTTTCCATTAAAATGATTTGCACTTGAATCAAACTCAATACATATTCCAGAATGATTATTAGCATAATGAGCCCACATTAATAAATTATCATATTTTGTTGTAAAACAAACAACACCTGTACTTGCTCTAACACCACATTGAGCATCAAAATAGGCATCAATATAAGAAGCACCATCTTGTAAATTATTTGAACATGATATTATTTCCTCAACTTCTTCTTCTGGTATAGATGTTAAATAATTACCCATAACCATCTCAAAGGGATCATTAAATTCACCAAAACAAGATAATTTTAAATAAAAATTATCAAAAAAATCAGAACGGTAAGTTGTATATTTATAAATGGAATTCAATATTTTATCCTTTTAGTCTAAGACCGAACTGAAAAACAAGGGATTTCAAGCTCTTCGCTAACTTCTATTTATTATCTCTAAATGATACTTAGCAGATATTAAAAAACCCGCTTATCACTTGTTTTTTCCTATGTTTTGTTAGATATTACTCCATGTCAATAGGTGCTAAATTAAATTTATATAAGTCTGACTGAAATATTGGTAACTTACTTATCTTTTCAATTTGTATTTTATATTTATTATATTCTTCATCATTTAATCTTGGGTCTAAACATAAATCATCAATTAAAGTTGATGGATTTATATTTATCTTAAATAATCCTTTGTTTTTGACAACTTCTTCTTCATTATTTTCATTAACTAATATTCTTATTTCATTTTCATGACTAAATGCTTCTCTTTTAATACATAGAAGTTTTGCAAAACCATCATTTTGGCCACCTATTGCAATTGACCAAAAACTATTTTCATTTCCAAAGTTATTCAATTCATTAAGCGTTTTATATTCAACTTCTCCAATAAAATATTTTAGTGGAGCATATTTATCACTGCTATCATAAATTGCATCAAATAATTTTCTTATTGTTGTTGAAATTCTGATACCATCTTTATTATGACTATATATTCTACACATAGCATCTGTATCTTCATTTTTAGTCCAACATTGTCCATACCACATTTCTCTTAGGTTTGAAAAATCAACATTATTTCCATTATTATCTACAGCATTCCCTTTTAAGAAAAAATTTTCAAATGGGTCATCCCATTTTTCAGGATTAACTAATACTAACTCTCTATTTTTAATTAATTCTTTAAATCTAGTTATTGAAATTATTCTATATATTTTTTGGTCTAAATCTGAAATATTTAAAATATTACTTTCTTTTTGTGTTTTCATTATAATCCTTTATCTAACGTCAGTGCTGAGAAATATTTGAGCCGAAGGGTCAAATATTTCTCTCCAATGGTTTGTTAGCATTTTTAACTCGATATTCTTTATCTTCTACTTTAAAAATAACTTCATCACAGGCATTTGCAATAGCTATTCCTAAATCATATGGTTCTTGTTTATCCTCTGGCAAAAAAGATCCATATACATCTATTCCACCATAAAATCTCATATGAACAAGGTATGTTCCATAGTTGTCGGGATTTGAAAATTGATAATAAAAAACATCCTCGTTTGCTCCATATTTAGGAATATCTTTTAAATCTATTTTCGCTTGATGTTTAATAAATTGTACAAAGTTATTATTACTTTTATCTTCACTATGAAGATAACCAAGAAGAACTTTAATTTTACCCTTAAAACATTTTTTTAAATGATGATAATGAAGTCCATAGGCTATGTGCTCAAAACAGCTTATTAGTCTTGTATGGTCTGGGGTTCCCCAGATTACTTCAAGAAAACCATTGTCACTTTTTAGGTGGTAATGTTTTCTTTTTGTAAATGCTTTATCTAACAATCGATTTGAAGTTCTTCTAATAGCACGATTTACTTTTGTAAATTTATGCAAATATCCAATTGAATTATTACCAAATATTCCTGCTAAGCTAACCATTAAAAATTCATCATCTTTACTTTTATGATTGTTGTGTATTTCACAACTTGGTACAGTTATAAGATATTGTCTATAATCTTTTCCAACATCTTTCTGTTCTGGAAATAAATTTTTTGGTGGTACATGTTCACTAGAAACAGCATTTCTATCGCACATATAACATTTAAATATATTTTGCAAATTTATCCTACCTTATTGTGTAATGCTAACGTCAGTGCTGAGCGACACTCAGAGATAAGTATAAGAAAGCGGAGCTTTCGATATGCTTATTGAAGGAGTGGAAGAGAGTCTTCGCTCCTGCGACTTGTTATCCGGAGCCGGAGGCGAGCCGATAACGTTTAACTTAACCGACAATTTATTGTTCGATTCGAGGCTTTGTTAATTTTGTAACATGGCTATTTATAGACATGCATTATATACAAGATAGCCTAAAAATAAATAACATATATAAAAATATTAGGAATTACAATAGATAAAAACTGATACAAATATGAGTTTATAAAACGAGTTCAACAAACTGTACCTTTAGGAGTATGTTCTAAAATTCAACTCTATTTGGAACAGTCTTTCTGTTACTAGAACCTGTTCCAAAAGTAAGAGGTTTTGCAACTTAACGTTTGTCGTGAGCAATAATTTTCCCGCTAGGGTAAATTATTGGTCTCCTCGTAGTTGTTAGGTATAAATTTTGTCAAATTCATTTTTTAAATTATTTTGCATTTTTCCTGCTAATGAAGAAATCTCATGGACAGCTTTATGCACTTCTCCTAAATTACTTTGAGCTGCATCACTTGATGGATCTTGACTTAAGTATTGTTGTTGATAACCCCAAAACATATTCGCTTTTCCGTTAATATTATCTATATCATCTTTTAAGCTTGGAAAATATAATCTAACACTTGTTTGAATTTGATTTATTTTTTCTACTATTTCATTTGTATAATATGCATCAAACTTTTCAAGGTCTTTTAATCTAGTTAAAATAAAACTTGATGTTGGTGAACATTGAAATTTCAACTTTGATAATAAATAATAAGTTTTTTCAAGGTGTTCTGTTTTTTTATTGTTGAAACTATCAATTTTATTTTGCTGAATAGACTCTTGACGCTCTTTATATTCGATATAAAACTGCTTTTTTTGATGTTCTAAGTTTTTGTCTAATAAGATTATTTGTTGTTTAAAGCTTCTACTTGCAACAGTAATACTAATTACAGCAGCGATTGTTGCCCCAAATATTGCTGCAAGAACAGTTGCAAAACCTTTATCAAGTGATAAGCTTGATAATAATAAATTTAATTCTTCCATATATGTTCTCCTTTATATCTAACGTTTGAGTTGAGAAATATTTGAGACGCAGGGGCAAATATTTCTCTCCAATGATTTGTTATCCTTGCTTGTTTAATATTCTAAATATGCTTCTATCTCATCTTTTGTGATAAAGGCATTTTTTAATCCAATTCCCTCTAAAAAAACAATCATTGCAGTTTTTAATAAAGTTTTATTACCTTTTAATGTATCCAAAATTAGTTCATCACTAAAGTTAGATTCAATTGATGCATCTGATTCACCAAAATTTCTAGCAATTTGATTTGCTCCAGTATGAGTATAATCATTCATGATTTTATAGGCATTTTGTTTTACATTTGAATAAAAGTTAGTTTCTAATTTTTCATCTATTTTTGTTGCCATATCTCCAATACTTGGAAAATGTTTATCCCAACTATTCGCATCATAAATTGTTACTATTTTCGGATCATCCATAATGTAATACATATACTTTAGTTTTATAATATTTTCAAAAAAGATTCTTTCTAATGCAAAAGCAGAATTATATAATTTCTTTTCCATTAAATAATTGATTGATATAAAATGACTTAATACATTTCTTGAAAATCCTGCTAATAGCATGTCTCTTTTATTATCACTAATAATATCAACTTTTATCATTAATTTTTCAATTTTTTTTACTAGCTCAATATCATCAATAAGATATTTTTTTATTTCATCTTTTAAACTCATATGTTCCTCTCGTATTTATTTTGGATAACGTTTTACCTTAGTGATGCTGTAGCATTCACTACAGAGATTTATTATGTATTTACTTTACCAAATAACATCCATCTATATCTCTTGGTCTCATACTTTTTAGTAAATAACAACAAGCCTCATCTTCTGGTATTGCTATATGATTTGATTTACACATCTCATTTAACAAACTAGGTTCTTTAATTAGTCTAATTTTCCAATTTGGCATATCATTAGGTGGAGTAAAATTAGTCACAATTTCCTGTAAATTGTTATTCATTAATTTTAAAATTAGTTTTTTTATGTATATTTTATATTCTTCACTAAATCTACCATAAATATAAAACTCTAAGGAACGAAGATAGCTATCAATTAAAGACCTTTTATTAGCATTCACTACATTCCAAAATGACCACCAATATTTATAATAGTGATAGTTTCCATCGTTATCAGCAATAGTAAGTAATGCTCTTCTTAAATCATTATTGATATCTTTATCATCTTTAAAATAAGTGCTAATTACATTTTTAACTGATTCAAGCCTTTTTATATCTAATGCCATTCCAGCTTCATAATCGATGCAGTATAAAGCAAATGAAATTTTTCCTTGTAGAAGATCTGTATCTTCTGTATTGAAAATAACACTTTTATTATCAGGATTAGCGACTATTAATTTTGCTTTTAATTTTTCCTCTTCTATTTGTTCTTTTGCAAATGAGGACTTTATTTGATTAGAAGATAAGTAGGTATAAATATCTTCACAACCTGATGATAATTCATAAATTAAGTTAATAACTCCATAAAATTGACCAGGATCACGAATGATTGTGGGTCTATTTCCAGTTTTTTCAACATCACCTCTTGCAACTATATTTCTTACTACTCTCATCCAATCTTGAAACTTCTCTTGATTAAATTCGGATACTTTTATTAAGTATTCAGTTTGAGCATAAAACAATACTTTTAAAGAATAAGAAGCATTCTGTCCTTCAAAAACTATTCCTGAAAATATATTCTCAGCTGGTGCATGTTGAAATAATGGAAAATTATGCTTAACATTTAAGTTCTCATCAAAAACTTTACAATATGTATCAAAACATTCTGTTAAATAAATGAAGTCGTTTTCATCAAACATATTTGTTCTAACCATATCTGGTTTATCTTGCAATTCTTTTATTATTTGTAATCTATTATCTGTTTTATTTATCGATTGTCTGCACATAGCAATAGTAGAAATAAATCTGTTAAATGCTTCATCTATTTTATTTTCTTTTCTATGTATCCAAAATAAATCTGTCCATTTTGTATCAATTTTAAATGCAAAAGTATCCTGAAATTCTTTCTCTTTATCCCATTTATTATCATTTATGCGTTTTTGAAAACTTGCTTTAAAGTTTTCGAAAGATGACAGAAGTTTTCCTCTTGCATTCATCTTTATATATAAGTCATCTGTTAAACCTATATCTTCCAATTCAATATGATAAAAGCTTATTAAATTTGCATCCGAAGTCAATTTTTCCCATAGATTTTCTATATCAAAAAAGTATTTATGAATATCATTTAGAGTTCTTAACATGGCATCAATTGTAGGGTCTTTCTTCCAAGATAAGAAGAACCAAGCTGAATCTACTATTTGAGAACTTAAAACTATTGTTTTGGTGATTTGAATAGGATTAAGAACTAAAGTATTACAAAATTCTCTTGAACTTATTCTTGTTTCATAAGTAAACTTCTTCAACACATTCATAATATCTTTATTAAGTAATTGACTTTTTACTGCTGCATACCAGTGTAATAAAAATAATGTAGTTAACCGTTGTTGACCATCTAAAGGTTGAGAATCACCATCCTCGACACTTCCATAAATAAAATCTAGTTTAATAGGAGTATCTGTATTGATACTTTGAAACAATGCATTTAAAAAGTTATCTCTAATTTCCTCTTTATCCTTTCTTCCTTGTGCATAATCTCTTTGAATAATCGGTATTACTATGTTATGTTCTTTTAGAAGTTCCCAAAAGTTTGTAATCTTTCCTTGATATTGTACATCACTCATTAAATTTCCTTTTCAACATAATCTTTAAGAACTTTTTCTAAGTCTTTGTAATAATTTTCCCTATCTTCTAGTGTCCAAAAAGAAATTTTAGGAGGATAAGAACTAAAATATTTTAAAAAAACATTTTTAGTACAAATAGGTATAAAAATTCCTTTCTTTTCTCTGTCTATGATAGTTTTTCTTTTTAAAGGAAAAACAGCATTTTTATAACCACGATTTGTTTCAGAATCTAATAATGCTAAATTAGATATGTCATTTATATCTTCATCTTCTAAATAAGAATTAAAGTGTTTTACAATATCTTTAAATAAAACTTCAAACTCAACATCATCTTCACAATCACAAGTATCAGCTCTATTTTTTAATTTTTTTCCATCTTCTTTACTAACATCAATGAATACTTTTGCATCATTTAACCAACTATTTTTTTGCTTAGGTATAGTATCTGTAATTGAAGTGATATGTTCAATATCCCATTTCTCATTTTTATATATATCAAAAGGAAAATATGCATTATCATTTTCATTATTTAACATTGTAAGTATATTATAAAGTAACAATACCTTCTTCACTCTTTTATCTCCGTATTGAAGACTTTCTAATGTTACATTTTTTAAGTCACTTTTAATTGCTTCATCTAATAAAGTTCTAAATTCTGTTTTGCTTAAATTGATTGATTTATTGTATAAATCAGCAATAGTGACAGATTCAATCGCAATAAGATAACCTATTTTATGGTATAAATCTCTCTCTTCAAACCATTCTTGAAACCTTTGAAAATATTTTTTTATTTCTAGCCAATTATTTTCTATTGTTTTTTGATCTTTTTTTATGAATTTTTTATTAAAAAATCTAAATGTAGAGTAGTTATCAGTATAGTCTTTTTCATCATTCATAAGGTCAAAAATAAACTCTATTCTATTTGTAGTAATATTATTACCATTTAGAAAATACCAAAATCTATTATTTTGTAAAGATTGCTCAATATAATCCCACTCTGATGAAATTTCTAATTGCTTAAGTCTTATTTTATCATTTTTCTTTTTATCAAAGTTTGCACTATTTAAAAATAAAGCCTTAATAAGTTCGGCATTTGTTAATGGTATTTTTCCAATATTAATTCTTGTAAATATCTCTATTGGATCTTCTTCACTACTTTCATACCATATAACTTTTGAGTTAAATTTAAATTTTGATTCAAAGTCATTAATATTAAAATTAGGTTTATTAAACCAATCACAGACTGTTTCATAAGCATTTGATATATGGTAAAAATCTATATTTGAGTCATTGTAGGTTTCTCTAGTTAAATCTTGAAGAAATAATGTAGAGTTTTCTCTTGTTTCATAATCTAAATCAAATGTTTTTTCAGGTTCACGAAGTCTACTATTCATAAAATGTAATATTAAATATATGGTTGTCAATCTTTGCTGTCCATCTATAACTTCAAACTGTCCATTTTCTTTTTTTTTAGTAACAATAGGCTGTAAGCAATACCATGTTTTTTCATCGGTATCATCTACTAAACGAGGAGTAAACTCTGAAATATCATTTAATAAATCTTTAACTTCATTTTTACTCCACCTATATCCTCGTTGATATGATGGAATATAAAAACTAAATTGCTGAAGTTCGTTAATTGTTTTTAATTCTAAAATATTTTCCATAAAGTTATTTCCTTTTTTGATATTTCAATCTATACATAACTATTTATTGAACATACATTATATACAAGATAGCCTGAAAATGAACAAGCAACATACACAATATGTGTCGTATATCAAAATGCCTACAAACACCTTAAATAAACTATTTTTGTAGATGTTACTATAAAAAATATTGGAAATTGAGATGCTTCTTAAATAAATTTTAAGTTTATAATATGCTTTTTATGTATGTTTAATGTGGATATTTAGACGATAATAGTACATAATATATGTATATAAAAGTGACATCGTAATAAATCTGCATATATTATGAGGAGTAATGTGGACAGAAAATTGCTACAAAGATAAGTTATAAAACAAGTTCAACAACCTTTACCTTATTAAACATCCTCCAAATCTCAATTATTTTTGGCCCAAGCTTTTCCTTAGCAAAAACTGCTCCAAAAGTAAGAAGTTTAGCAACTTAACGGTTGAGTTGGGAAATATTTGAGCCGCGAGGGTCAAATATTTTTCTCCAATGATTTGTAATAAGTTGTCTGCTTAATCTTGTCATGAATTTCTTCAATACCGTATGCAGGTTTTCTTTTATGTAACATTGCATGACAATTTGGACAAACAGGTCTTAAATCTTCAATTGGGTTTATTTTATATTTGGCATCTATTTCGGATAATGGTTTTATGTGATGAACATGAATAAAATTGTGTCCAATTTCTCCATAAATATTTTCAAAATCAAAATTACAAATTACACATTTGTAACCATATTCATTAATACATTCTTGTCTTGCTTGTGAACTTCGCTCATAAGCATTAACTGTAATTTGTTTTTTTGTACCTTCAAATAAGTCATTATCTTCAATTTCATCAGGATAGATTATATCTGATTTTAAAACTCTCTCTAGTTCATTTTGTTTTTCTACATTGTCAATATAAGTAGTTCTTGTACTTACTATTTTAGTATTTAATTGAATGTTTGAGTTGATAACTTCCACATTATTAAGCTTATGTCCATAAATAAACTTTTCATGTCTATTATTATCATGTTTTATTTCTCCTAGAAATTTAGCTTTCGCAACTATATAGCCATCATAAGCAAAATATATTTTATTTCCTTTTTGGAGCTTATTTTCATTCATTCTTTTTGTATGAAAAAAATAATTTTCATCTCTCGTTGGTAAAATTTTATTAAAGAAATTTTTAGTTTTCACTTCATTCTCAAAACCTTCTACTTTATCTTTACTTAACCTAAAGAGTAAATCCATTTGTAATCCTTTGACTTATAACATTTGACTTCACCGACAGTTTACCTGTTCGGTGCTAGGTTTTGTTATTTGTTTAATTTAAATCTTTTTAGTATTTTTTCCTATTATTTTTTAAATCATTAAGTAAAGTTTCTAATTGATTAATTTGCATTGTTAAATTTAATTCTGATTCAATATTTTCTTCACTATTTGGAGGATACGGTGTACCTTCTATATTAAATTGCTCTAATATCAAAAGGTAATCATCATCATTAAGATTAAGTAAATTGTTTCCATTATTATCACTCAATCGTTCTTTATATTTCGAAATAAAAAATGACCGACAATGAGGGCATGTAAATACTCTTTCCATATTTATATCTTTATGTTCTTCTTGTTGGGTTATTTTCATTAAAGATATATTTGGATGATATAATGTTTTATACAAAACAACAGGTTCTTTAGTGCAATTAGGACAAACATATGTTGATATATAGAAATTAGACATTTTCTTAGTATAAAATGTTTGCATTCTATTTAAAGCTTCTGATTCGTCATGTGTTTGTATCAGATGAAATTTAAATTGATTATGTTCAAGATTAAATTTAATATGAGATGATACATAATTTTTTTTAGAAAGATTATAATGTGATAGATAGATAGCTTCCCAAACATAAATGATAAAATTTCTAAAAAATCTAAGTTCTATTTCAGTAATAATAAATAAATCATTTTCTATAAAATTGTCAGTTCGTAATATATTATAGTTGTTAGGAAAAAGATTTCTTTCAATAAACTCAAAATTTCTATTTATCATATCAGTTATTTTATTTTTAATTTTATCCATTTCTTTTATAAAATCATTATCAATTACTCCACTTGAATGTGTATATAAGTTTCTTATGAATGTGAAATATTTCCATATCACCGTAAAATCATTTTGTGTAAAGTTTTTATATAAATCATTAAATTTACTAATAAATTTATGATTTATACTGCAAACTTCGTCTAAAAGTTTTTTTTGAAAAACTCTCTCATCTGCATTTTTCCCTTGTGTAATTAAATAGCTTTTTATCGTATTCTCAAAGGATGAATATAAAGTAATGAGTTGTTGAATATTTGTAATATAGTTAATAAACTCTTCATAATTTCCATCAAAATATTTTCTTCTTAAATATAAATCATCATTTAAAATAGATATATTATATTCTTCTCTTTCAGTTTTTTCTCTCTTAAGTCCCATTGCTGGTAAAATTGAGTCAATTTCTTGAAGTTTATGGTTTATAGATTCTTTTATTTCTAAGCTCATTACAGGTAACTGTGACTTTACTTCATTAAATAAGTGATTTGCAAGTAAATTTTGTTTTATATTTAGGCTATAAAACATATAAAAAAGTTCATAGTTTGGACAAGTTCCTTTTTCTGGTACTATCATGCCATAAGTTTCAAATAACACTATTAACTCCTATTTATATTTCATACAACTATTTATTGAATATACATTATATATAAAACACTCTAAAAATCAACAAACAACATACACAATATGTGTCGTATATCAAAATGCCTGCAAACACCTTAAATAAGGTATTTTTGTAGATGTCACTATAAAAAACATTAGAAATTGAGATACTTCTTAAATAAATTTTAAGTTTATGACATTATATTTAATGTGGACAGAAAATTGTTACAAAGATAAGTTATAAAACAAGTTCAACAACCTGTACTTATTGAACATGCTCCAAATTTCAATTCTTTTTGGAACAATCTACTTTTTAGTAAAAACTGCTCCAAAAGTAAGAGGTTGAGAAATAGCCCATTCATAAGTTTTCCTATTCTTTATCTCAATAAATACAGTTATATCTTTTATGATATCGTTATGTCATCATAATTTTTATATCTTTTTTATTTGAAAAAAATTTTTATAATTTTGTTTTTACCACAAGCTGTTCTATATATTGAACTGTTAACTCAAAAGAAAATAAAACCACATATTTATATCTCAAAAAAATTTAATTCATATCTTTTATCATGTATAGAGGATTTATATAGTTTAATATGTTTTAAATCTTCTCTTTCTTTTAATTCAATTAACTTATTTATATCTTCATCCTTCATCCTACATCCTAAATAGACACTTTTTATTGCATCAGGACTAACTTTAAACATAAACATAGTGTTTGGATTATTGAGGAAGGAAGTATTATAGGAATTTCTTATTTCAAAAAAATTTTCATTAATTTTTTCCAATTCCTCTTTATATGAAGAAAAAACACATTCATCTTCAAATTTTTTATCACAATAATCTTTATGAATTAGAATTTTATCACTATTTGAAAGTTTTAATAACATTCTATATTCTTGTTCATATATCCAATCTGATGACTTATGAAAATATGGTTCCAATAAATAGTCAGATGAAATTAATCTTTCTTTTCTATACAATACTTTTTGAGGATTACCTAGATAATTATGTTCCTTTTCTATAAATTTTTTGGAAAAAAATGGATGTGCTAAATCAAATTCAATTACTATTCCAGTGTGATTATTAGAATAATGGCTCCACATTAATATATTATCTTTTGTCTCTGTAAAACTAATTATGCCATGATCTTTAAATAAATCAGTACCTAAATGTCTCCATGGAGAATTTAAATTCTGCATTCTTATATATGAAAAAATTTCTTCTTTTGTTTGACCAAATCTATAATGCTTTAATTCTAAAAATAAATTTGCCCACCATTCTATTGATGGTTCCATTTCAAAAGGGTCATTTAATGTATTTATGTGCGAAGCTCTTAGTAAAAAGTTTTCAAAAAAAATTTCTCTAAAAGGCATAAATTTATATAACGACTTAACCATAATTATTGTTTCTCTAAAAAATGTTTTAATTTTTTCATTATTAAGTTCTCCGAAAGATTTTCTTTATAAGTAAAGTATATTAAGGTTACTTTATTTTGCTTACATCTTAACTTTTTGATTTTATCTCTTTCTTGGGCTTTTTTTAATCCTTCAACTCCTCCAAATAATGGAACTGCTTTAAAATGCTGTGCACCTTGATATTCAACTGCAAGATTTAATTCAGGAATAAATATATCAAGCCTTTGTCTATCTAACCATTGAGGTGAAGCTTCTCTAATTACATTATATTCAGGAAATATCATATCAATATAATTAAATAAAAGTGTTTCATTTATCCATCTTTCACCAATTTTTGCAATATTCTTAATTACTCTGATTTCATTTTCTGCATCTCTTTCAGTAATTTCTTTTTCAATTTCTAATTTTTTTATATATGCACCATATCTTACTTTTACTTCTGAACCATACATTTTAGAACAGTACATCAAGTCAGAGTTTTTATTAGTACAAATATGACAAATAGATTCTTTAAAGCTATTATTTTCAAGTGCTTTTTCAATGTGTTGATGGGTATTAGATAGCTGTGAGTCTTTTTTTGATTTTTCAATAGCTTTCTTAAAACAATTACAAAAATATGTTTCCCCTGTAATCTTATTATAAAATGTTTGTCTCCATTCCCATACTCCTGAATGAGATGGTAGTAATATTTCTTCATTAAATTTTGTCAAAGAATTGAATATTTCAGATAATATTTTTTTATCAAATATTAATCCAAGTATCTCAATATCTATCTTGTTTTTTGTTTTTAGATTTGCTTTTTTTACTTTTATATATTTAATTACATCATATCCATAATCAACAGGTTGCTGCTTTATAAAAGATGGAAGTTTTAATTCATCAACATTTATAATTTCCTCTTTTGCACTATAAATAGTAAAGTTATTATAATGTAGTGTTAAAGAATTCTTGTCTATGTAATCTTGTAAAGATAAAAATTTGTCATAGTAGTTATTATTGTATTTATGTTTAATTTCTTGTATGTTGTTATTAATGGAGAAAGATGGAGTAATAAATGAGATAAAACTATAATATATATCATCAGCGATTGTATTTGTTGATAAATTAATATTTTTGCAACATTCGAATATAAACTCTTCTTTTGTAAAATTAAATTCTAATACATTCATTACTTTATGCCTTTTATTATATGAAAAATATTAACAAAAAAAAGTAATATTTTTAATTAGAATGTTCTATAACCTGTTCTATTAGGGAAATAATCACTACTTTACAATCCTTTCAATATATGAGATAAATAGTAAATTCAAAACAAAGGATTTATTATGAATGTAGGTTATGCAAGAGTTTCAACTTCAAGCCAAAATCTTGAGAATCAAATTGATCAACTCAAGAGTGCTGGTTGTAAAAAGATTTTCTCAGAAAAAAAGTCAGGGAAGAATGAGTCAAATCGGGAACAGTTTAAGATAATGATGGACTTTGTAAGAGAAGGTGATGTACTTTATATTACAAAACTTGATAGATTAGCAAGGTCTGTAATAGATCTTCATAATATTGCAAAATTTTTAGAAAACAAAGATGTAAATTTAAAAGTATTACATCAAAATATTGATACTACATCTCCAGCAGGTAGACTATTATTTACAATGTTAGGTGCTATTGCAGAATTTGAACGTGATTTAATAAATGAACGTGTTAGAGAAGGAATTGAAGCTGCAAAGAAAAAAGGTGTTCAGTTTGGTAGAAGAGCTATTCTAAGTACTAAAGAGAAGAATGTTATATACAAACAACACGAAAAAGGAAAGTCTGTTGCATTTTTATCCAAGATTTTTCATGTAGCACGTAATACTATCTATAGGGCAATTAAAGACATAGCTAAAAAGAAGTAGTCAAGTTGACTACTTCAAGATGTTCAACAATTCAACTCTTTTTGGAACAGACTATTTTTCAGTAAAAACTGTTCCAAAAGTAAGAGGTTTAGCAACTTAACGTTTAAAATGACCAATCAAAAATCCGCTCGCGGGTTTTTGATTGGTCTCCTTTTGATTGTTATACAATCTTCTTGATGAGGAAATGGTAAGTAGCGACAATTTCTGGATCTAACTCACGTTCCATGCCCTTGATTGTGAAATCGCTAATTTTTCCGATAGTTTTGCCTGCTCCAAGGGAAGAACCATCACGAACTGTGTCACCTTTGACATTCAATATAGCTTTTCCTGCTCCTTTAGATGATCCATCACGGATGATACCATCCTTTATATTTCCCAAAGAGCTTCCTGCTCCTTTAGATGATCCATTTCGAATGATTCCATCTTTGATATTTCCAAGTGCTTGACCACTACCAAGCGAATTTCCATCTCTTATAACACCATCTTTAAAATTTGCCATTTTGTCTCCTGTTCTTATGTTTGGGTTCGAGCTACAACGTTTGACTTTACTGATAGATTTATCTATTCAGTGCTAGGTTTTGTTGTATTTAAATATATCGCTTTGCATACTCATATAAAAAATTTGCACTTGTATATGCCGCATATTCTTGAAACCCATCATTCTTATCTTTATCAGCGAAGTCACATACAGACTTTATAACCAAAGGTTCAGGCTTAGGCTTTGTTGCATGTTTTGAAGCATATATAAGCCCATAAGCCTCCATTTCTATCCCAAGAAGTTTTCTAGATTGTAATTTTATTGCACTAGTAATGTTTTCATTTGCTATTACTGCCGCACCTGATGCAACTGGCCCAGTATGGACAGACAGAACATTTTTGATTTTACTGTATTTCCAATCTTCTCTTAATTTATTTAGAAATTGTGTATCATTTGATAGCTCTTTGATTTTTAAAATTATATCTCCATCAATTGTTTCTTGTTTTGGATCAATTTCAAAAAGATCTTTACCATCGTCATTGATTTTTAATTTACCAGAACCAGAATCCCAACTAGGATTAAAAACAAGAATATCACCTAATTCTACTTCACCTTTAATTCCAGCTGCTATTCCTGTCATGGTTAGATATCTTGGTCGAAACATTTCGATTGTTTGAGTGGCTAATACTGCAGTCGGTACCATTCCCATTTTATCAATGGATATAGCAATTACTTTTAATTTTTTTTGTTCAAACTCAAAAAAAGTTTCATAAAAAGACAATGATGTATTATCTTTTTTTACATTAACCCAATTTTCAGATAAGTCCTTAATAGCTTTAAATTCTGGGTTTTCAAGTGCACATATTATAGCAATATCATAATCATACTCATTTGTATCCTGTTCGCAAGAAATAAGATATTCAAGTCTATCTACCAATAATTTTTCCCATTCATTTTTAGATGAATGATAATAAATTATATGTAAAAGATTTTCATGAAAATCTTTTTTAACCCTACTTAATTCCTCTTCACATTCTGTAATACCAATAATCTCTTTTGGTTGGTGATATCTTCTATCATTTTGAAATTCTTTTAAAAAGTCTAAACCAGCCATAGATTGAATTTCCTGACTATCAGCTCTATTGGGCAATCGCATATCCAATAATAGAACATCAAACATTGTACTTCTGAGTATTTTTTTTGCATCAATTATATTAGTACATACTGTGAAATCACTTCGAACAGCGACATTAGCATTTATTAAAACTGTTATAATTTTTTCTTTTTTTAATTCATTATCTTCAATAAATAATATCTTCATTTTTTATCCCCTTGTATAAAACGAATAGTTTCTATTAAGTCATCTTGCCATTCATTTTTTGTCATATTGTAAAATATTGTTTTTTTATATCCTTGATATCCAATATCTTCTAACTGCTTAGTTAAATCATATAGGTTGATTTTTTCAGTATCTTCTCCAAAGTTTTCAAATTGTGTAATAATAATTACTGGAGTAAGTATATTTCTTCGCTTCATTTGCAACATAATTTCTTTCCCTGCAAAATGTCTAGGTCTTCCACCTTTTTCTTGTGAGGATATATCAAATGTAAGCATACTCATATCAAGTAAGATAAAGTCATACTTTGGTTTTAGGGCTTCAATCAAACCTGATTTATATGCTGTTTTTATTTCTACAGACAAGTCAAAATATTCTTGTAAAATATTTTGTAAATGTTCAGATTTATAGTTGTCATCTTCAATTATTAAACATTGCATAATTATTCCTTCCTCTTGCCAAAGTGTATTTCAACAATAAATTTGTCACCCTGATAATAAAAGTCAATGAATCTATTACCCATAACCATATCATAGGTTAATATTTTTACAATTTTATAAAAACCTGTACCACCCTCAGTTCCTACACTTTGTCCATACATTTTATTTCGTATATTATCTCTGATTTCTTCTATTTTTTGAGTATTCAACTTAATATTTAAATTTTCTTTTATTTGATTAGTGACATAAAGTCTATATTCATATTGTTTTTCATCCGATTTATCTAATAAC
Source organism: Aliarcobacter faecis (assembly GCF_013201705.1). Classification (NCBI taxonomy): domain Bacteria; kingdom Pseudomonadati; phylum Campylobacterota; class Epsilonproteobacteria; order Campylobacterales; family Arcobacteraceae; genus Aliarcobacter; species Aliarcobacter faecis. The sequence goes on from NZ_CP053838.1 coordinate 38,128, forward strand.
AAATTGATTTTCTCACATTCACTATCGCTGTGTTTTATTGCATTGTCAAACAATATATACAAAATATCAACAAACCCTTTTAGAAATAATCCTTTAAATTTATCTTTGATCTTAATATCAGCATTTAATTTTATAAAATTATTAGCATGAACATTTTTAATAACTTCTTTTGTAATACTTACTGGCAATGTAAATTCAAAGTCAGCTATACTAGATATTGTCTGTCTAGTGAACCATTGTTTTAATGTTTCTAAGTTTCTTTGTAGTATCGTAGATTCATGTCTTATAACATCACGAATCTCAGATAAATTATTTTTATTTTGAATAGTTTCAATTTTTAGATTTAATTCTTTAAATATATGTTGAATTTTTGGAATAAGCTCATTCAATATTATATATCTAATATTCTCTAGATTTATTTCTGTATGACGCCATAAAACTTCTAATAATATATTTTCAAACTCTTCAAAGGATGGTTCTTCATCTAATTGATTGTATATCGCTATAGAAATTTCCTCTGTTAAGTCATATCTAAATAATCCATTTTTTGTATTCTCCTTATCAGTAACGATTTGAATATATTGATCTTTAAAACCATTAATAGATTTTTCAATATCATTGGAAAATGTAGCTAAAATTTCCATTATTTTAGCATCAATTTGGAAATTTATTTGCCAATAAGCATTATCTTGTTTTATAAATAAATTAGATTTGATTAATGAACTTGTTAAAAAGTTATATAATTTTCCATGTCTAATATTTGTACTTATAAAACCATTTAACCCATATTCATTGCTAAAAACAAAGTATTCTTTAACATCACTTAGAGCATTTTGTAATAAGGGAATAATGTCATTTTTAGGATATGGTATATTAACTCCAAATGTATTATTTATTAAAACCTTATTATTTAAATCTCTTTTTAAAGTAGTAGAATTTTTTACCAAATCAATATACCTTAAATAGTATTCAGCTAAATTAGATTGTAGTTTAGATTTAATACCTTCTTCGTTTACATATATTTTATTCTGCTCAATTACTTGTATATATTTTGATATTAAAGACTGCTCTGTTATATTCTTGATTTCTTTTAATAAGATATGGCTGGAACTTACTTTTTGTTCTACTAAAAATTGACAAATATTAATCCTTTCAGACTCCACTTCTTCAGTATTTTCAAAATATATTGATGAATCCAATATTTGACTCTTACAGTTGAACTGGAGAAAAAAATCTAATTTATTTTTATCGAATCTTTCATAGTTATTAATAAGTTCACTCGGCTTTGTATAGCCATTTTCCTCTAAAAAAATCTCATATCGAATCATTTTTTGAGAATCAAATTTATTCGAGATATATTTACTATACAGCTCATACAAAATAGATGTTTCAATATCTTTGTCAAAGTCAGTGGAATGGTATTGTTCTATATATTCTATTATCTCTTGTAAAGGTAAATTATAGATGAGAGACTTGTTAAATAAATATCCCTCCACAATAGCTTTTATACAGTTTTGAATTTCTTTATATTTAAAGTATAAATATGATAATTCAACGATTGCATAATATTTATCTAAAATATTTCCATTTTTAATAATGTCTTTGTAAATTTCTATCTGCTGTTCTTTAGGAATTGTTTCAGGGTTTATTTTTATATTATATTTTTGTAGTCGAAATGATGGAATTTTTTCATCAATATTAAAGTTTTCTTTATTTAATAATTGATACGTAATAGATTCTTGATAAGTTTTTTGCATATCAGTTATCAATATTCGATATCTAGCATCATCAATTATTGATTGTTCTCGGACATCATATAAAAATGTATGTAAGCCTCCTGTTTTAAGACTTGAATCTGCTACAGGTATATTGTAAAATGGAATATTTTTATATATAAATTGAGTTATCACAGTTGATATTGATAACGAAGAAAGTTCTAGTGCTATCTTTAAGAGCTTATTAATAGAGTTTATTAAATTTTTATCTTTTAGAATGATACTCTTGTAATATTCATATATATTAAATATGATAGAATTGTTATCAATTGATACTTCTATTAAATTGTCATCTGTCGCACATCTTATCTCTGATTTGATTAATATTTCAATAAGGTTGATATTGAATGTTAAATAATTTTCAAGTTCTTTTAAACACAAATCATAAGACTCTTTGTAATATCCCATTGTATATAAATCTAGTATTCTGATATATTTGCTATTGTCTATATCTATATCATTATAATTTAATTTTGTACTTTTTATTAATAATGGTTTTAATTCAATATCTTTGATATTATTATCTAGTTTGATTAGATATTTATTTAAAAAGTCAACGGGTAGACTGTAATAATTATTATTAGAGCAAATTGAAAATAAAGTTTTTTTCAAACTAATATATTTATCAATAGTAGGACTTTCTCTTTCAAAATATAAGAAATATACAAGATTTTCAGGGTCAGCATTTAATGAATTGGCTTTAAACTCAAAATAAGTTTTTATATTTGGATAATCTCTCCACATTTTTTTAAAGTTTTTATCATATTGTTCATATGATAATTCATTTTCAAGTTTTTGACTAAAGTGATATACTAATAAAGCAGAAGCATTTGGTAACTCTTTTCTAATTGTTTCTGCGTACTCTTTTTGTTCCCTCAATCCATTCATTTTAGATAATAATAAAAGCTTATTTTCTATATACCAATGTGACAAACCTAACTCATATTTTATTTCATTTAATATATTTGAAGCTTCTTCATACTTAGCATAAAGTAATAAATTATTGAATTGTTCTGATTTTGATATAAATAAATTTATTTTTTCAGAATGATATATAACATTAAGATAAGTCCACCATACTTCTTGTTCTAAAGTTCCTTGAGAAACCATTGCTTCAGTTTCAATATCTTTATAATCAATAGGAAATGTTGAACCTAAAATATTATTTTTTATTAAGGGGTTAGAGATAAGTTTAGAAAAATTATTTTCAACTAAGCGCATTGCTGCATCTTTTTTTAAATAATTCGTAATCCAAATTGGATTTTTCAATCGTGCAATTTTTAAGAAAAAATCTTTTTGTTCAGAATTTAGTTTTGATTTCTTTTTTTTGCTCAATTAATTTCCTTTTCTTTAATACAACTATTTAATAATCATACATTATATACAAGATAGCCTAAAAATAAATAAATAAATAATATATATAAATGATATTTTTCTAACATTAATTTTTGAGAATTAATTAAGTTAGTAACATACTCTTCATTGTCAATCTCTATTAAGTGTGTCTTTAATCTTTGTTCTAAAAAAATTCTCATTTCAGGTGACAGTTCATTTATTTTATTAATCAGATTAGTTTTAGTCATGGTAAATTCTTATATGTATATTACTTATTGTAATTTGTTCTTTCAAATATTTAATCATTTAGTATTTCTCACTTTTATCATCTTCTAATTCAGCATAATCAGCTGTAAAATGAAGATTGTCAATCCAATCTTGGATAGTAGTAAATTTCAAAAAATCATTTCTATCATATTTTAGTTTATTGATAACATCAATAGCAAACTGCTCATAATGTTTTAAAGCAAATTCATCATTCTTATAATCAGCAAGTATTGCTAGTGCAGCTTGTCTTGGACCAGCACCATTGTATCCCCAAAGAACACCCATTGAAATATTTTTTAAATCTATTCTTGAGTCTATCACTTTATTCTCTTTAAATATATGATGTCTAGAATCTTCAGATCCTTTTTTATTAAATTCTAAAAAATATCCATTTTTTGGTTTTTCTTTTTTTAAATTAAAAATAAAAGAGAATAAATTTATTGATGGTAATTCCATTGTTTTCCTTTTTTTCAAATTTGATTTTATAGCAGAATCACTTAACATCAAGAAGCATAATTAAAAAACTCTAATTTTTTCAGAATAAGGTCTATCTCTAGAGCCATTATTTATTGTTTGGAGTGGTAATATAAAAATTTAAAAGTATCTAAGTTAAAATGACAAGTTCAACAACCTGTACCTTTTGTAGTATCTTCAAAATTTAACCCTTTATAAAACGGTCTTTTTATTACTAAAATTCAAGATAAAATTAGAATTAGTGATCTGTTAGATAACCCTGTTTATGTGTTATTAAATTTATATATTCTTTTTATAAATTAATTTGAAGATATAAAAATCTAAATACTCTCAAAAAAGTCTTTAATATTCACCTCTAATACATCAGCAATTTTGATTAATTGTTCAATGTTGAAATGTTTATTTTGTAGGCATAATTCACAGTTAGAAATAACTCCAACTGATTTATGTCCTATTGCCATAGCAAGATTAAGTTGGCTTATACCTTTTTCTTCTCTAATTCTTTTTACATTTTTACCTATAGTTTTATAAATCTTTTGAATATCATCTTTGGAGAATTCGCTGTTTTTAATCAATATAAATACCTATTTTTTCATAATATGTTATCACACTTACTTTTTAAAAGTATTAACAATTTATAAAAAATTGTTAAATAATCCAACCATGTTCTTTTAAATGCTCTACTCTCATTTTATGAAACTTACTTAATACTTCATGAAACTCAATTGGTTCTTTTGATACTTTCAAATATGTACCCTCACCTATTTTTGTTTTTTGAATTTTTCTATAAAAAGGAATTGATCCTAAAGATTTAATCTCTTCTATATAACTAGGTAACTCCCTTTCATATAATTCTGCAATTGTATGAGCTTCTTTTTTAAATTCTTTAAAATTTACTTTTAATCTTTCGCATAATGGTTTAAAATCATTTGGTCTAATATTTGATTGTTTTCCATTTATAGTTAAATGTGAATCATAACCTTTTGATGTATCATAGAATCCTGTACACGCTACATCATATAAAGGAGCAAAAAAAACTAACTCTCTGTCATATATCAATGATAAATTTTTTGTATGCATATCTTCATGTTGAATAATTACAGAATAAACATAATGTTTCAAAAGCTCCATTCTTTCGTAAGGATTTATTATCTCTTTTGCTATTCTTTCAAAAAGTTTTTCGCTAGTTGTATCATACTTGTTATCACTTCTTAATCCCAAAAAAACTGCGAATGTAGATTTAGCATATCTATACAATCCAAGTCTATCAAATCTTTTTACAATATAGTGGTACTCTTCATCATTTTCATTTTTTACAATTGCACTATATGGAACTCTAAAACCTAATGTATTTTTAGCAAATGACATAAACAAATGTTCATTTAAAGATATATGAGGAAAATAGTTTTCATTATCTTTATTTGCTTTTGGCTTACTATATGGTTTTAGTATATATGCGTGTGCAGAATCATCTAGCACTATCTTTTTATTATCTGTATCTATATTAACCAATTTTTTATACTGAAATCCAGATATACCGTGAGCTTTTTTTATTTCTAATTTTGAGATATCATAACCATCAGGAAATAGTATCTCATCTTCAATATCCACTACTAAATCTTTTAAAACATTAATTTTTGGATTAGAACCTAAAATTTCATTTAAAGATGATAAATAAGGTGGATTTGAGCTTTTATTCTTTACTATTTCTCTTGTTTTAGTAAAAGACAAATCACCTATGTTATCTTCCAACATTGTTAATATTTGGAATTCATCAGCCACTCTTGAAGTTGTTTCTAATATTTCTCTATTAATCCCTTCTGGTATATTTTCTTCAAACACTGCAGGGATATTATTAAAATCAAATGGTAATATTTGTAAGTCTAGGCTAGGAATAGGCTTCGATTTGTTTATCAAAAATTCATTATCGTAATAAAACCTATATCTATCACTTAATTTAAATAAAATACCTGCAATTTCATTATCTTTAACAACATAAATAAATTCAAATCTTCTGTAGTTTGAGATAACATCATTAATTGCATACTCAGTTGTAGATGCACTACCTTGAGTTATTACTCTATTACACTCTATTAGCTCTTTTAAAATACTTTGTAATGTTCTTGGACTAGGTTTATATTTATCTAATTTATTAATTAAAAATTTTAAGCTAACAAATTTATTTTCCATATGTAATTCTTCAAGAATAGCTGTAATTATTGGTTTTAACTTCATATTTTTCCTTTAAGCATATTGCGAATATGTTTTATATTATTTTAAGATTATACATTTATTTTAGAAAAAAAACAATATTGTATTAATTTATTCTTAATAAGTTTCGTAATATGCTTAAATGATTTTCTATCTGATTATTTTTATAAATTATTGTATTAATTGACTTAATTCGCTAATTAACTTTGAATCTAAGCAGAAACTAAATCTTAAATCAATCAACTATGAGTATTGATTGTCAATACACTTCCTTGTGTAAATTGGTAATCTCTATATCCAGATACTCTAGCTAGAAAATCACCAAAAGAAATAGGTGCTTTAATAGCTGTATCATAAATACCTTCAAAAAAATCATTAACATGTTCAATCGCAGTTTTTTTATCAATTTGTGACATCAATTATTCCTTGTATTATTTACTGTTCTTTTTAGAGATATTACTAACATTATTATAAACTCAACTAAGCTCAATACAATAAACGTATATATCCAAACCTCTGCTCCTAATTTTAAATTAAAAATATTTTCAAGAAAATCCCAAAATATTGGTACAGTTATAATAAAAACCAAAAAAGAAGCTCCACTCCAAGTATAGAAGGAACCAAAAAATGAAATACTTTTATATGTTTTATATTTTAAATTACAATTTGGGCATTTTATATTTACTCCAGTTTTTAATAAATAAATATTCCATATACTTTGTAATTTTCTAATTTTTGTTCCACACACTTCACATTCTTTAGTTAATAAACTCATATTAAACTCCTGTTTATGCTACATTCTTAAATATTTTATTATTTTTATAATCTATATTATTTATAGATATTAAAGAAGCAAAAAGTTCTGATACAGCTTGTGAACCATAATATCCAAGTGTATAGCTTACTGTGAAATCAACTAAGCCTCCAATAAATGTTCCATCCATTCCTAAAATATCTGATAGAGTATCATTTTTAGCAAAGAATGATGAAAGAGCAAAGGATACCACTGCTCCTTGAAGTGTATTTTTGAAATCTGCTCCTATATCATCAAATGCTCCACTACCATTCCCATTTTTACTATCCCAAAATATATATTCACCTACATTTTGCCCTACTACTGTTGTTGAAGTTGAAATAGCAATTTTCTCTATATTAGGAAAATCATTATTCCCAATAATAACACTTCCTATACTTCCACCTATAGATGTACCTAATTGAGTCGATAAAGCATTACCTTCTTGAGTTTCTAAAACAATTACTTTTTGTATCTCATTCGGTGCATTTTTAAAACTATTTTCATCTTGAATATATTTAAGTAAATTATCATTTCCTTTTTTTTCTAAAATACTTTTAAATTCTGAAATAGCTTTTGGAGAATTGGATACCCATTTTATAACTTCACCAAAATCTTGACTTCCATTATTAAAATCTTTTACAGCATTAACTGCTTTTTGATTATTATATTCTATCTCTAACTTTCTAATTAGTTCTGGATTATTTTCTATTAATTTTTTATAAAACTCAGCTTTTTTCTCTGTTATATAAACAATAGAATTTTCAGAATCTTTAAATACAACACTTTTTATATCTGGCTCTAAGTTATTTATACCTTTTACATCAAGATTGCTTATAAAAGGTCTTTCTTCCAAAGTATTAATCATATTATCCATAGAGTGTGCAGCTAAAGGACCAGATGTATTACCAAGAGTTATATGATTAGTTGTAATTATACCTCCACCAATTCCTGTAACAGGGTCATTTGCATCAGATATTGAAATAAGATTTGGTAAAAATTTATCACTAGAAATACCTGGTGAATTAAAAACTACTCCTGCTATATTTTCGGAGTTTATTGGAGGATTATCCATTACTTGTTGAACTAGGTATCCACCTAAAGAGTGCCCAGTAATAGTAACATTAATATTATTTGAATTAACTCCTAAATTTTCAGTAACATTATTAAAAGCTCTACTTAAAAAATCTTTAGCATTATCTGTTTGACCAATAGCAAGATTGAGTCCTATTCCTAAATCAGCTTTTAAATCTTTTATACTAGTAAAATCTGTACCAGCATAAGCTACAACTAACTCATTTGTTTTAGAATTAAAATAAGCAGAACCTTGAAAGCCATTTGAACCATCATACTTTACATCCAGTTTTTTAAAGTCTATACTAGGTAGATTTAATTTAGATTCAACTTCATAAGCATCATTTGCAAAATTTGCAATATCAATAATTTTTGCCATAATTTACTCTCCTTGTACTATATCAAATAGATGTAATTCATTAGGCATGATTGTATAAAAAGCAACTCTTTTAAAATCTCTACTTACTGCAAATTTCTTTGCTCCATTAAACTCTTGAACTATTTTCATATCTTTTTTATCAAAAATATGATATTTTGAATAATCTCTCCACATTATATACCTATCGTTTAAGTTATAAATACCCTCAGTTAAATAACATTTTCCTCCACTCTCCCCACAATCAGAAAAAATCTTTTTTTCATTTGTAACTAGATTTAGAATACTTAAATGCTTTTTAGAATACAAAGTATTTCCAATTTCAGTGAAATCTGTACTATATGTAAAAATTAAATTATCTTTGTCTATAAATGCTCTTCCAGTCATCCATAAGGTAGTATCAAAATTATGAATGACTCTATTGTTTTTTAAATCATATACTGAATATTGACTATTTTTAAACTTTTCATTATTATCACGAAAGTCTTTTTTAAAAAGTATATATTGTCCATCTTCACTTACAACTTCTATTCTAAATTCTGTATCTAATTTATCATCTAAAGTAATAAGCTTTTTTGGTTTAAAACTATTTTTATCATATATAGCAATACCTTTACTAGTTTTATTTTGCTTTTTATTGCCAGAATAAAAATAAGTTGTATTAATTGGTGAATTAAGAGATACATCGCAATAAGATTCTATTTCATTATTATTTAACTCTTTAGGTATAAGTTCATCACAATTGTAGCTATAGTAAGGAGATAGTTGCCCTGTCTCTAAATCTAAAATGGTAAATTTATCTTTTATAAGTTCTGTTACAAGTCTATCTTCACATTTTTTTTCAAAAGTAGTTTTTTCAGGTGTCTCATAAACTGTAATATTTTTTTGACATATATTTTTAAGAACTTTTTCATAAATCTTCATTAAATAAAGTTTTTTACCATCATCTGAATATTTAATAAACTCTACATCATAAGTATCTTTAGTTTTGTCAAGTTTTATATCTTTTTTTAACTTTCCATTTTTTAAATCTATAACCATAAAATGGTCAGTTCGATATGACCCATATTCTATTTTATCTATTGATACTATAGTTAATTCATCTTTATTTGTTGGAGAGAATTGGATATTACCTATATATCCTTTTGTAGGTAAATTAATAGTTTTGTCATAAACTAATACTTGTTTTTCTGAATATGTTTCTTTAATGTCATATTTTGATAACTTTGTAGCACTACACCCACAAAAAACAGATACTATTAAAAGTGATAAAAATACTTTAATATAAGGTTTCATTTTATATTTTCCTTACCTAAGATATTATATTGAACTTTATTATTTAAAAAATTATAATAATTTATTAAATTTGCAAAACATTTGATTATTTTTAAATTTTGTAGTTTATTTATAAAAATCATATTAGCTAGATAGCAAAAGGTACTTAATACCTCTGTAAGTTTAAATTTAGTAAAAATCCCCATTTTTATCTTATTCCCTTGTATAAATATTATTCTTATCCCAAAATATATACTCACCTACATTTTGTCCTACAACTGTTGTTGAAGTTGAAATAGCTATCTTCTCTATATTTGAAAAATCATTATTCCCAATAACAACACTTCCTATAGTAGAAGCATAATCTAAATTTTTACAAAGATAATCAAATGCTGCTAATTCTTCTTTAGACAAACCTATTATTAACTCTTCAAATTGTGTATCAGTTGACATTTTATACTCCTTACTTACTCTTTATTTAAAATTTTAAGAACTTGTGATACTTCTTCTTTTAAACTATCACAATTGCTTAATGATTTCACTAAATTTTTTAACCATGAAGTTTGATTAAATATATATGATAATAAAGGTTTATCATATTCTATTTTTAAATTTATACGAAAATTTTCAATCTCTCTTATATTTTTAAATAATTCTTTATATTTTAGATTTTGACAATCTACTTTCAAAGTTTGATACTTATCTATATTTAATAAATATGATAATATCCTTATCTCAAAATATTTATTATCAATTAGTCGTTTATCATCATTATTTATTAAATAATGTTTATACAAATTATAAACACTGTTTATATCATCTAAATATTTTTTTTCTAATATTAAATTAGATTTTTTCTCTATCAAATAATCATATGTAAATCTATTAACTAAATCTAAATATTCCGTAAGAAGCATATTCATCATTCTTAACTTATTATCTCTTATAAGAGGTGCATCATATTCAAAATCAAGTGTTCCTAATCTTGTAATTTTATTTAAGATATCTTCATAATATTTTGTATAGTCTTCTTCTGTTTTAAAGTCTTTATCATAGCGAAGAGAGTTATCATTATTTGATGTCATAGCCCCTATTCCATATATTTTTCTATAAAGTAGCATATACCAAAATACATCTTCTGCAGAAGTTTCTGGAAGCAATGATTTTCCTTTTTCATAATCTTTATTCATTTTATATAACAATGGTTTCATCAAAAAACTATCATAATTCACAAAATTATGTAATCTTTCAATATAAGATGCTACTCCCATAGCATCCATAAAATGTTCTGTTGCTTCTGGATTTGAAGATAATTGTGGTTGAAACATTTCTTTTATTATTTTTGTTTGAATTTCATATTGAAAAATAGCTAATGAACCTAAAACAAGAGTTACTAATATAAAAATTCTTAATTTTAAATTTTTTATTTGAAATATTTTTCTAACTAACTGTTTAACCATTTTGCTTATAACCTTACTTCTTTTAGTTCCAAATATAAAATATTTTTTAAAGAATTATCATAATTTATTGAATTTGCAAAATATTTGATGATTTTTAAATTTTGTAGTTTATTTATAGAAATTATATTAGCCATATAACTAAAAATAGTTAGTATACTGATAAGTTTAAATTTAGTAAAAATCCCCATTTTTATATTATTCCCTTGTATAAATATTATTTTTATGCCTTGTGAAAATTCTATCACTAAATTGTCACATTTTTGTTACAGTTTTATATTATTTACTACTTAACTCTTTTTTAAATTAAAATTACTTTTTATCATATATTTTTTAATACTTTATTCTATATATTTATCTTTCAAAGATTTTTCATTTATCTCATTTTTTATATATGAATATGTTACAGATAGACAACTAATAACTAAAACTGTAATAAATACATTTAAAAATACATATAAAATTGAAAGATGAGCAGATACAACTCAAGTTAAAAATCCTATAATTAAACCATAAACCAATGCAATTAAAATAGCTATAATTGTTGGAAAGATAGTAACCATAAATAAAGATAAGAGTTTATAATTTTTTGTAAAAGCCAAAGCATCTAAAATACTCATCTTTTCATCTATTGCAGTAGCTGGAAGAACCATAGAAAATCTACTAAAAGCTATCATTGTTAATAAAGCAGATAAAAAGTAAGAAATAACTCCTACTAAAAATTTATTTTGAGTAAACTGCTCTGTTACTATACTTATTAAAAGAAAAATAGCAATTAAAATCCCAAAAATCAATCCAGTTAAAAGTCCAATCCACACTGATTTTAGGAAAAATTTGAGTAATGTTTGTGTTGGCATAATTGCCTCTAAAGATGAAATATCATCTTTTATTAAAATAATTCTATGAACAGAAACTGCCATAACAATATTTAAAATTATAGATAATATAATAAAAGAAATGAATATAAATTTATTATCTTCAAAATTGATTTTTTCTCCGTTACTTAAAAAACTACTAGGAAGAAATATATCTATACCAACTAAAACTAAAGTAGGAATAAGTAGAGCTTTAAATAGAGCATTTTTATTATCAATTATAGATTTTAAGGCTTCATTCATTAATTTACCATACATATTATCAACCTTTTTTTATTAATTTTTAATTTTTTATTGCTAATATCTGGCTTTCATTATTTAATAGCTCATTAAACTTTTGTAAAAACTTAGCAAAATTTAGTCTTATAGCTCCAGTATATGAAGTGTTTAGTCGAATGTTAGCATCGTAAGCTGTCAAAACAACAGTATCATCTTCTGCATAAGCTGTCTTTTCTAAACTATCATATTTAAGATGTGTATTATTTTGTTCCCCAATATAAGGTACTCCAGTAAAAACTTGTATCATAGCTGCTCCCATTATTTTCCCAAAAGTAGCAGTATCTTCCGCTACATAAGTTGAAACTATATTTATAGGTTTTATGACTTGATTAGTATCAGAAACATTATATGTTGCATTTATTGTTGTTGATATACCTTCTTTTTTAAGTTCTCTTTTAAAATCCATATCTATATCTATTTTATAAAACTTTTGATTTAAAGGATTGTTTATATAAAACTTATTTATATTAGTTAATAAATGAGTTTTAATCTCTTCTTCATCAATCAAAACAAAATACATATATTTATTATTTAAAGCATCTCCAGTTAATTTTACATTTGATACTTGTATATTTATATCTTTTTGTTTAATGTCTTGAACTGTTTCTTTATGTAAAGAAAAATTCTTTGGTGGTAATTTACCAGAACATCCGCTAAATAAATATATTGTAGTTAATGCAACAACAATTATTTTAACTATTTTAATCATCTATGTTTTCCCCTTGTGTTTTTTATGAAACTAATTATTAGTTACTTAAAAAACTATATCAAAAAGATGTCACATTTTCGTCACATTTATTGATTTTATAAAATTATTTAATATCTATTTCTTTAGAGGAAATTTCATACTATTTTCTAAATCTTCAATTAAAACTTTAAAAAACTTATTAATATCCCTTTTTTCATCTTTATAAAAAGTTTTAAAAGAGTTTGAATTAGAGTAACTATCTAAAACAAATAAGTTTTGATAAATAAGATTTCTATCTTCAAATAAAGAAGCTTGTAGATAAATAATATTATTAGTACAGTTATACTCTTTTATAGTTATAGTTAATTTTTTTGTTGCTTGATTGTTATTGACTATTATATTTTTATCTTCAAATAGTTGTATTAGATTTGGTAGTTTATTTTTAATCTTATTAAAATAGATTTTATTTAAAGATTTACAACTTTCATTAGAGATTAAAGGTTCACTAAATGTAAACACTGGTGACATTCCTATTCCATTTCCCCAATTTACATAGTGTACATTTGTTCTTTGTGCATTTATGATTTTAGTATCAGTTTGTTCAATAACAACAGATAACTCATTTAAAGTTTTATAACTCTCTTTTTGTGATGTATTATCTATTTTATATTTATGATAACAACCAGTTAAAAGAGAAGTTATAAATAAAAAAAATATTTTTATTATAAAATTATTCATTTTATGTTTTCCCATTGTGTAGCGTAGTTATATAGTAAACATATAAAACTAACGAAACAATTGTATCGAGAATTAGTCACATTTTTGTTACAATTTATCTATATCTTAATCTTTTCATTCTATCGTTGTATTACTTATTATTTCAATATTTATTTAGTAAATAAACTAAAAATATATTGATAAATTATAATTTATATCATTTAAGGCATAATTAGAAAATACAAATAAAACAGACAAATAGAGGAATATTGAAAAAAACACTACTGATTTTTATGCTATTTTTATCCTATTTAAGTGCCACTAATATTGATATTGATAAATCTTCAAATATAGATATTTTAAGCTCTTCAGAGATATTTATTGACTATTCAAAAAAATTAACAATTGATAAAATAATAGAAAATAAAGTTAGTTTTTCAAAAATAGACTCCTCAACTAAAAAATTTGGTTATTCACCAGATTTTAAAGTATGGATTAAATTTACACTTCACAATATAGAAAATGAAGCTATTTTAAAAATAATAGAGTTTGATAATCCTTTAGTAACAAATATTAACTTTTATGAAAACAATAATTTAAAAGAGAGCGAAGGATTACTAAATAAAAGTATAGAAAGAAAATCTGTAAACCCAGTTTTTCATATAAAATTAGAAAAAGATGAGACAAAAACTTACTATATTGAAGCTTCATCAAAAAAAACCTCTTTATCTTTAAAATTAAATCTTTATTCTTATGAAGCTTTTTACAAACAAGAGATAATTCAACAAATAATTCTAAGCCTCTTTTTTGGTGGAATGATAGTATTAGCACTATATAATTTATCAATATATTTTATGATAAAAGATATTAGTTATTTTTATTATGTTGGATATATTATCACTTTAGTATTCCATCATTTGCTTTATGTTGGATTTGCAAATTTATATCTATTTGACTCAGCTTTTATGGAATATGTTGTTAGATATGCAGCAATTTTTATAGCACTTCCAGTTTTATTTTTAGCACTTTTTTCAAAATCATTTCTTCAAATAAATCAATATCCAAAAATTAATTTCATATTAAATATATTAATTGCGCTATTAGTTTCATCTGTTATATTGTTTATATTTACAAACTACCTTGAACCATATAGAAATGTTATATCTATATTGGTTATGCTGTATCTATTTTTTATAACTTTTTATGCTTTTTTAAAGAGAAATGAACAAGCAAAATTAATATTATTTGGTTGGACAGCAATACTTTTTGCTGGTTCTTTAATGTATTTATCAAGCTCTGGAATAATAGAAGATGATTTATCATCTTATTATATTATTGAAATAGCTTTTATATTAGAAGCTTTAGTATTCTCTATTGCTTTAGCAAATAGAATAAAAAGATTACAAGATGAAAAAGAAAAAATGCAGCTAAGTTTGATTACTGAACAAAAAGAGAATGAAGCTAGATTAAATAAAATAGTTAGTAATAAAACAAATAACTTAATAATAGCACTCGAAGAAAAAGAGATTTTACTAAAAGAGCTAAACCATAGAGTAAAAAATAATATGCAAACTATAATATCTTTAATTAGATTGCAAAATGACGAAATTAATGATTCTAAAATAAATATACTTTTAACAACAATTCAAAATAGAATTAGTGCAATGAGTCATTTACATGAGCTTCTTTATCAAAAAGATACTATTACCTTTGTTGATGCTAATGAATATTTTGAGAAGATAATATCTGAAATAAAACAAAGCTTTGAGCATGATATTGATGTTGTATATGATATAAATTGTAATTTAAGCTCTGAATCAGCTATTTACTGTGGATTAATATTAAATGAGTTATTAACAAATAGTTTTAAACATGCTTTTGATGAAAATAAATCAGGCATTGTAAATATATCTTTTTTTGGTAAAAACAAAGAATATAAACTTGTTTATAGTGATAATGGAAAAGGATATAATCCAAATATTAAAAAAAGTTCTTTAGGGCTTACTTTAATTGAAACTCTAGCAAAAAAACAACTTAAAGCAGAAATGAATATTAGTACCAATGAAGGTGTAAAAGTAAAATTAAGATGGAAAGAGTAGCTTTTGTGACAAAAATGTGATTAAATTATTATATGATAATATTTAAAATTAAAAGATGAGAAATATGATAAAAATTTTAATTGTTGAAGATGAGACAATTGTTGCACTTGATACACAAAGTACTTTAATAAAATTGGGTTATGAAGTTACAGATATTGTAACTTCTTATGAAGAAGCCTTATTATCTTTTTCAAAAAATAAGCCAGATATTATATTAATGGATATTTTTCTAAAAAATAGCCTTAATGGTATTGATATTGCAAAAAAGATAATTGAAAATAGTAACACTGCTATTATATTTATGAGTGCATATTGTGATGATGAAACTCTTGATAAAGCTGCGAAAATTGAACCATTTGCTTATTTAGTAAAACCATTTAATCGCAATGACTTAAAAAGCAGTATGAATATTGCTACTTATAAATTACAAAAAAGAAGTGAAAAAATAGATGAAAATGGAAAATATAAATTATCGCACGAATATTATTACTCTCTTGAACCATATTTAAAAGTTTATTTTAAAAATCAAGAAATTGATTTAACAAAAAATGAGAGGCTTTTTTTAGAAATATTAATCAAAGCAAAGGGTGAAGTAGTAAGATTTTCTGAGATAGAAAACTTTATTTGGTTTGATAAACAAATATCTGATAGTACATTAAGAACTTTAATGCATAGAACAACCAGTAAATTTAATCATAAGATAATTAAATCTGTTAGTTCAATAGGCTACAAAATAAATTTTAGTTAGATATTTTATATTCTACTGCACTTTATTCTTCAATCTATTAAAATAATTTTTTTTAATCATTAATTTATATAAATTAACTAATTATAAATAAATCTATTACTTCATAATAAATCTCTAATTCCTAATCCTAAATATATAAAATTAAAATTTTTACTTTTTTGTGACAAAAATGTGACAATTTTATGAGAAATTTACCTTTAAATTAATTTAAAGGATAAATATGACAAACATAAACAAAAATCTGGCTTTACAAGAACTTCAAAAGTTACTTGTTTTAAATTTTAGTAAAACTCTAAGCTATATGTCTGATGATTTTAACAATAATCAAAAATATATAATTGAATTGCTTACGAAAAGGGTGTTTCTTGAAGAGATTGTTGAAGAAACAATATCATTTAATAAGAAAATAAATTGGGATTCTTCTTTAAAAAATTTAAGTATTGTAACAAATGCTGAAGATTTAATTAAAGTATTTGAACTAAGAAGTGATGTTTATCAAAATATAAATTATCAAAAAGAGTTTCCTGATTTAATTGATGGTCTAAACCTTGATATTTATGATAAAAACTCTGCTATCATCTTTTATAAAAATGATCAAAATATAAGTGGAACCACTAGATTAATTTTTGATTCAGAAAATAAATTACCATCAGATAAAATCTTTAGTTTTGATAATATTAGAAAACAATATAACAAAATAGGAGAGCTATCAAGATTAATAGTTAAACATGAAAAAAAAGGATTAAATCTTGAATTTAAATATCTTATGAAAGGAGCTTATTTATTATTTATTTTAAATGATATTGACATGACTTTTTTAGGCATCAAGAAAGATCATTATAAACTTTATGAAAGATTTGGTGGAAGTAATATTATTCAAGAACTTGATAATTATGGTAATTTAGACTTAGATGCATTAATTTTAAGTTGGAATCCTAGGGAAGCTTCGGATTTTTTTAAAAAAACTTTTTTAAAATAATTATTAACCCTTATGTTATAGATATATTACATAAGGGTTAAAATTTTAAATATAATTAAATTCTATTTTATTGCATGTAATATTTTATACTCTTCAAGGGCAAAATCATCTGTCATTCCACTAATATAATCAATTATTAATCTAACTCTATAATAGAATTCTAAAATATTATATTCTTCAATATTATCAGTATTTAATTTTTTAATATCATTTTTATAAGCAACTATTTGTTTAGAAGAGATTCTTTTTATTAATCGCTTTGATATAAAACAATCGATTTTTTCATCTTTTAAAAGTTTTGAAAAATCATTAGTAGTTAATTCTAGAATTGGTTTATACACATCAAATAAACCATTTAAAATAGTATAAGCTTGAAGCTCCAAAGTTTGAACTTCTTTATTTTGATAAATATATTTAGTTGAGATATCTTTTAAAACTTTTAGAGCTTTATAATATTTACTTGTTTTATCATACTCTAAAAGTGCATGGTTGAAACTTCCTTCAAATATTACTTGATGATTTTCTATAAATACATTAGAAACATGTTTTACAAAATTTGTGACAAGAGTAACTCTTAAAAAAGTAAAAAACATATTAAATTGATATGGTTCATCATTCTTCTTTGCCTTTTCATACTGCTTATTAATAATTTCTAATAAAAATTCTTCATTTTGTTTTGTACATTCACTTGTAATAATATTATATACTTCATCTAAAGATAAAATTCCTTTTTCAACAGAATCTTCCAGGTCAGCTGTTAAATATGAGATATCATCAGCTGCTTCCATAATATAAGTTATTGGAAATCTATGCCCTGCTTTTATATTTAATGTAGTTTGTATTTTTTCAACTAAATCTTTCTCACTATAATAAAATCCTGGTTTCTTTTTAAGATAATTTAATGAATCTGAATTATCTGGTTTATTTTCAAAAGCTCCTCTTGTATATTTTAAAACAGCAATTATTTGAAAATATGATAAATTTAGTCTTTGAAGTTTTGTTATTATTCTTATTGCTTGAGCGTTACCATCATAATTACAAATATCACTTTTTAAGATACTTTTTAAATCTTCTATCTCTTTTGTACTAGACTTAAAACTTTCTAGTTTTGGTAAAATATTTATTTTAAGCCATTTATTTATTGTTTCTTCAGCAAAATGACCAAAAGGAGGATTACCAATATCATGAATCAAACTTGTCATTTCAGAGGTAGAAATAAATGCATTTTCCATATCTTCTAAACCATAAGTTTCTAATCTATCTTTTTTTAACTCTTCTAAAATTGTTTTAGCAATATATCTTGCATTTTGTGAAACTTCTAAAGAGTGAGTAAGTCGTGAACGAATTGAAGCATTTAATTCCAAAGCAAAAACTTGAGTTCTTTTTTGCAGTCTTCTAAAAGCTGCAGATGAAAATATTCTTCCTCGATCACTTTCTACACTTATATCAATATCACTATATGAATTAAGTTCTCTGTCGGTTGTTAATCTTTCTTTATAATTAATCATTGAATATCCTTTAATTTCTCTAAAATCTTCATCATTCCAAAAACATCAAGTTTTTACTAAGATTTGTATAAATATTCATAGCTTGACCTCCATTTTGTACACTATTTATCTTTAATATATAATAGAAATAAGTTTTACAATCCACCTATTTTATATTTATCAATATGTTTGAGCATGATCCCAGAATATGTTTCTTGATCAATTAGAACATTTCTATTCCCAAACAATACAAATACCTCTTTTGCTCTTGTAACTGCTACATTAATCATATCTGGATCTTCTCGATTAAAAAATAAATTTTGTGCTTTACCTGAGCTTTCTATATTATATACTGATGAAAAAATAATTATTTCTCTTTCTGAGCCTTGATACTTATGTACTGTACCAACCTTAATTATTGGTTCTTTTTTATTTTTATGCGAACATCCTATTTCATTAATAACCATATCTCTTAATAAATATTCTTGATTTACAAAAGGTGTTATAATTCCTATAGAGTTATAATAATCTTCATCTGTAACTTCTGGTACTACCCCATCTTTTTCTTTAATTATTTGTAAAAACCTTATATAATATGCTTTATTCTCTTGAATATATTCAATGATTTTTTTAGCTTCTCCATTATTTGTATTATTGAAACTTTTTTCTTCTTTATGTTCTTTAAACACTAAAATATCAGAATACTGAACTTTATTAGCTTGTTTTAATGGAAGAATCTCATTATGATAAGAGATTTCATTAGATATATTAACAATAGGTGTTTGACATCTAAAATGTTCTTTTAACCATATATCTCCCTCCATTTTACTATTGTTATATGGTAAGAAATAATTACAACAGCTATTTGAAATAGCCATTGCATTGTTATTTTTCTGAATAACAATCTCATCTTTTTCTTTAGAAGCACAAGAAAAATAATTCGATGTTTTCTCTATATCTCCTTGTTTTATCATAAAATCTCGTAATATTCTACTTTCTATTTTACTATTATATGGGAGTACTGGTTTTAATTGCTTCTCATCACCAAAAAGAATAACCCTTTTTGCACAATTTAAAATAATCATTTTTGAAGCAGGAATTGTTCCTGCTTCATCTATAAGCATAAGATCAAAAATATCTTTTTCAACTTTATCACACCCTTGTCCTGAAACTATTGTTCCAAAGCTATTACATGTTATATTGATAATAGGGAAAATTGGGAAAGCATTATCAAAACCTGTAATCACACTACTAGATTGATTAGTGTCTGTAATTATATTTATAAACTGGTCATTTGAGATAACTTTATATGTTTTATCATTAATAATTGCTTTTTTATATTTCATAACATAAAGTAGTTGATTTTTATTTAATTCTTTTGGATTATTTGGGTTATTGAAGCTGTAAAATTTCTTACAACTATTACAAGTTATTCTGTCATTTCTAAGAACCATTGTTCCTTCTTGGCAAATTGGACAAATAGTGGTCTTATTTTCATAACTTTGTGATTCTATAGAACCATTCCAACTTTGTTTATTTTTAATAAAAAACATAGCTTCCAATAAATGTAATGCAAAATAAAAATTGTCTGTTTTTTCTTGAGTATCAAAATTTTCACTTTGTTTTTTATAGTAATCAAGTTCTTTATATAGTTTTTGCACTGTAAGAAATTTTTCAATATCTTCTATAGATATAACTTCTTCACCTAATAAATTATATTGCTCATCAATTTGCTTATCTAGTAAAAAATATTTTTTTTGTATTGATTCATATTCTTTTTTTAATAAATCTTGTTCTAATTCCAGTTGATCAGTTATTGTCAAATTATCTGTAATAAAACTACCTTGTTCATTTATTTTTGACTTTAAATGAGTTATTTTACTTTGATGCTTATTTTTAATTTTTTCATTTACACTATTTTTAAAAGAATCACTTTTATAAAAATCATCAATTTTGATAGAAATATTTTGACTACACTCTTCTTGAAGCAAAGCTATCGTTTTATAAAGAATCCCATTTTGAAAGACTTTTGCAATAGCTTTTTCTAAAAAACTACTATTTTTTCTTTCAGATTCTATCTTTATCCTATAGGTTTGTTTAATATAATCTATTTCTTGGTAAAGTATATTTTGCTGTAGCCTTTTTTCTTCTTCAAATATAGAAAAATAAAAAGGGGATCGATAAGTATTTTCATAAAAAATTGTCTCTTTTTCAATTTTTGTTTCTAAAGTTTTTATTTCTTCGGAATTATTATGAATTTTTTTAATTAAAGATGTATACTCTATATTTTTAGTCTCAAGATTTTGTAGAACTTCTTTTTTTTTAGTTTCAAAATAATTTAAAATTTGCTTGAGTTGTTTTAATTTATCTATCATATCTTCAAAGTGACTATAATTAGATTTTATCTCATTCAATATTGCTTTAATTAAATCCTCTTGAACTCCATCTTCAATATATTTTTTTACAATCTCAATTTCTAACTTTTCAAGTGAATTCATAGCTTTAGAATCAAATCTTGTTTCAATTGTATTTTTATTGTTCATAAGTAAATCATAAAAATATTTAGCAGCTTCTTTTAAATATTTATGTGTATTCTTACCTACTTTATTATATTCAATTTCCACTCCTCTAAAGGAAAAATAGTTTTGAAGATAAAACATAGGATCTTTTGCAATTTTCCCAATAACACTTTCTATATTATATTTACTTAACTCATATTCTTTTTCAGCTTTTGACTTAATAGATGGGCTAAATAAATCTTTATTAAAATTAATAATCTTATTTTCATAAGCTTCAATATCATTTGCTAGCCAACGTGTATACAAAATATCAGCTTCTTTTTTCATAGTTGAAGTAAAGCCATCATTTATTCCTTCTGAAATATTAGCAAGCGCCTGATTGTTAGTTGATGAGCATACAATTGGAGTAGAAAATTCTATAATACCATTTTCTTCATATTTATTAAAACAAGACATTGCTGCTTTAACTGTATAGTCTCCAAAAATTGCTCTTAACAAAGAAGTTTTTCCTGTACCTGGGGCACCATTTACTGGTAATATTTTTTTATTTTCTTGATAACATGTAAAAGCTTCTCTTTGAGTTTTTGCAAGTGGATATTCTTTATCAAATGAACCTAAATGCTTTTTATACGAATCTACAGTTTTTTTTGATGTGATAATTTCATTAATGTCAATATTAGGTATATTTAACTTATTAGCTTTTCTTTCATGTATTGTAAAATATTCTTGCAAAGTATTATTAATATTTTCATATTTAAAAATAGATGTGTATATTTTGGTTAAACCCATATTTAAATTTTTAGATATTCCTATCAAATATGGCTCAAGTTGATAATCATCATTAAAATTTTTAAAGCTATCACAGTTTTTTAATAGTTCATCCATATAATAACTAATATTATTTTGAGTGGTTTGGAAATCTGATATATCAAACTCTGGCACATCTAAATTATATGGTTCTAATACCTTTGGATTAAATACAAGTATTGGATCACAGTCTGGCATTATCTCTTGTTCTTCTTTGGTAAGTTCAAGTTCTAAATATTGTTTTATTTTTGCAAATATACTAGGAATTGAAATAATATTAAACTTCTTATCGTAATCAGGAAATAGTATAACAAATGTCGGTATCTGTTTTGAATAATTACTCAATGGGTTTTCAGGTAATAAGTTAAATGCTAATCCATATTGAAAAGCATTACCCTCTTCACTAAATTTAAATCCTAGATTCTTTTCAAGTTCTAAAACATCTATTTTTTTATTTAATTTGGTATTTTCAAGAGATATTGATTTTTCATAAAATGATATAAACTCTACAAATTGTTCAAATTGACTTAATGGTGTAATTGGTAAAACATCCTTTTTGATATCCGCACTTAAAGAAAAGTAATAACTTTGCTTTAACTTTTCATTATATTGTTTTATGATTTTTTGTTTAATGTCTTCAAAAAAATATTCTCTAAAATATTTTTGTTCAATTTGTACTCCAATTACATTATCTATTAGTAACTGTTGATTGTAGTATTTAAATAAATTATCTAAAAATTCTTTTTTCTTCATATATTTTTGCCCTATCTTTTATATATTTTTTAGTATGTATAGTATCTTCACCATAGCCAAAGTATCAAGTTTACAATACTCTAAAAGTGAGTTTCTAGGTTTTTGTTTTTCATCTTCTTCAAGAAAAGCAAGTTTTGAAAAAGCATTCATTGCTTGGCTTCCATTTTGAACACCATCAAGTTCTTTATATGCTTTTTCAAACTCAGGCTCAAGTGCTGGTAAAACATATTTTATAGAGTAACTTCCATTCATAGATGGAGTTACATACCATTTCTTTTGAAATGGAATCATTAAATCTTGCATATTATCATTTATAGCTAATAGATGTTCACTAAATTCTTCAAATAGTGTTGCTAATCTTTTTATAACACTTTTTTCAAAACTCATGTTGTATGCTAAGACAGTTACATCATTTGGTATATCATTACAAAGCTTAAGTGCTAATTCATATCTACTATCTACACTATCTTGTGCTAAATATTCTTTATGCTCTAAAGTTCCATCTTCATACTCAATATGAAGTGAGTATTGAAATGGTATTTGTTCAAATGGTTTTAAACCTTTGTATTGTGGTATTGCTTGTTGATATGTTTCAAAGTCTAAGTGGTAGATTGGATAAGTTAGATTTTGTAAAAATGATTTGATATTTTCTATATCTATATATGTAATTTTTGATTTATAATTTTCAACTGCTTGTGCTTGAATAGAAGTCATATCAAAATCATGTGGAACATCATCTATATTTATAATACCTCTATTGTAAAGTTCTATTTGTTTTTTACTTCCAAGATTAAAAATATTAAATATAGAATAATCAGGAATATTTCTTTGAACTTTCCAACAATACTCTTTTGCATCACAAGTATAAGGATTATTACACTGTTTACCAATATCTATGTTTGGTTCATTTTCTCTGTCTTTTAAATATGTTTCAAACTCTTGTAAAATATTTGGAATATTTGATTGCATTGATATAACTTCATTTGTAACATCAACTATTTTAAAAAGTTGATTTATATCTAGTTCATCATCTCTTATATATTCATTATTTATATGAATTACATTTGCACTTTTTATTTTAAAGCCTAAATTTTTAAGTACATAGTATTGAATAGATACATCATGTAAATATATATCTTTAACTTCTGTTGAGCTTTTGACTTCATAGATAGATACTTCATTATTAGAAATAGTTAAAATATCTACCATAACTAAGATGCCTAAGAAATTAAAAGTAGCTTCATAGATATTTTCTACTCCCTCTTCAATCCATTGTTTTGTAATAGATATCATCTCATCATAGTTTTTTTAATATGGAACTTCTTTTCCATCTGGAAATAGCTGACAAGCAAAATCTCCCACTATATTTCCAGTATCAAATACTGCAAGAGCAGATTCATCTGGTGGTGTTAATACACTTGGCTTATATTTTTTAAGCCAAAGTGCTTTGGGACATTGGATGCATTTTGTGTAGAGGGATTTAGATAGGTTCACTTGAATATTCTTCAATATTTTTTAAAATCTCTCTTCTATCATTTAAAAATGTACCCCTTTCTTTTCTTTTCGCTCTATTTATATCTCCTTTAAAGGATGTCCAATTAAAACTTGTTGTAATCATCCAATCCCTATCACAAATTAATATTTTAGAATGATCAGGTACTTTACGTGTAATATATACTAATAGGTTATTATATTTAGCTCTCATTTTATCAAAGAATTCTTTTGATTCTATATCTAAATCTTTTATTTCTCCCATACCATAATTAAAAGTAATTCTTACATTTCTTTTTAATGCATCTTCTATATAGTATTTTTTTTCCTTTATTACGTTCCAATTGATCCAAGGGGAAACTATTACAACTTCTTTTTTTGAATATTTAAATGCATAATCAAAAAACTTAGGATGTTCATATGTACCTAATTGTGTTCCGTTAGCTAGATTATCAATTTCAGAATATTCTTTTATAGTCTTATCTTTTAATAGTTCATCATGTTCTTTTTTAGCTTCTTTTGATAAATCAAATAAACTCTTTCCTTCTTGTTCAAAATCACTAACTATATTAGTTAAATAATCATTTGGCTCACCATTATTTAAAATCAATACTTTTTTAGGGTTATTTTCATTCTTAAAAAAAAGTGCATAATATTTTTTATGAAATTTATATGTATCTAATATTTCTTTTATTTCATATATTTCTTTTTCTTTATTATTTGTACTTTTTATATTTTCAAATAATACTGTCTGCAATGCTTTATTATTAACATTTTTATCCAATGTTTCAGTTTTAGGATAAGGTATTTGTACTCTTAAATTGTTTTTATTTTTAGATTTATCTTGTTTTTTTTCATCCGTCGTATCTATAGATACAGAAGTACCAAAAATACCATCTAAAATTACATATTTTTCATCTTCTTGGGTTGTAAGTATTCCACTATCATTCAGTACTTTAATACCGACATCTGTTAAAGTTAAAATAGGTGTTTCTACAAAAAGTTTATCAATATGTAAACGTGCAGCTAATTCTTCAAATACTTCTTTATCAATGGCTAAAAAAGTCTCAAGTTCTTTTAAATCATTAATCCCCTCTTTTATAGCTGTTAAAAAAATCTCTTCTATTATTGATAATTCTGTCTTTTCTCTAAAAATACAATTACACTTGATTTTAAAATAAGGGTAATAAAACTCTTGAATATCATACAACTCATATTTTTCATCATAATAGTACTCATAATATTTTCTTGCAAGTATTTCTTTATATTCGATGGAATTTTGTACATTATTCATAAATAACCTCTTTAATTTCATAGTAATCTTTATTTTGATTAATCAATTCAATAATTTTTTTAAATGGATTATCTCCTTCTTTTACATTACAACTATAAATAAACTTTACATCTCCAACTAAAAATAATAACTCTTTTGTTCTTGAAAGCGCTACATTTAACCTCTTTTCATCAGCAATAAAATCTATATTTACTTTTGAATCAGATTGACTTCGTACCATATCATAAATAATTATATCTCTATCGCTTCCTTGAAATGCATCTACTGAATTAATAGCAATATCTAATTTATCAAATTTTGATTTTAATTGTCCAATAGAAGATCTTAAATTATCCCTTTGAACCAAATAGGGTGTAATAATTCCCACAGATTTATATTTATCACATTTAGTTGCATTTAATTGAAGTTCTTCTAAAATTTTTATAATAACTTTTTTATTTGCATCATTAATTTTCCCTGTACCAATTTGTTTATCAAATTTATCTTCAATATTTGATGTACTATATAAGTAAACTTTCTTTTCAAAGTCTAGCTGATGTTCTCTAACTAAATCATCTTTAGTTTCAATATTTCCATCATAAAAAACTTCACTGTACAATTTAGCAATACTTGAATGTGAACGATAATTATATTTTAAAAAATGTTTAAAATCATTATGCTCTATTTTTTTATATAATTCTTCAAAAAGTGTTGTTTCTAAATCTTTTTTGTTGTAGTCTGTCATTTTTGATAGAACGGTATTATCAACAATTGGTGGCAATTGTTGATGATCCCCTACCAAAATAAATTTTTTTGCTTTTCTAAGTGGTATCATCAACTCAGGCAAAGTTGCTCTACCTGCTTCATCAACAATAATATAATCAAACTCTATACTTCTAAAATCTTGCCAACTACTTATTCCAACTAAAGTTCCAAAAATTACTCTTATTTTTTTAAATAACAGTGTTTTTAACTCATCATCACCTTGAAGTATAGTACTCTTCCATTTTTTGTGAAGAGAATCTAGTTTTTCTCCTTTTAAAAAGTAATTTGTATTATCACTTTCCAACCTTTTTTTAATTTCTTGTAAATAACTATAAAAAACTGATTCTTCATGATATTTTAGTGCTGTATTAGAAAATTTACTTTTATCATTACCAAATCTAACAATTTTATTTTCATTTTCACATATTTTTTCCAATACATTATCTACTGCTTGATTAGATTGAGAAGTAACCAAAATTTTAGCTAACTTATTTCTTTTCAAAATTTGTTGAATTATTTCTGTTATTACTGTAGTTTTACCTGTTCCTGGAGGTCCTTGAATAACAAGGTATTCACCCATTTCTAAACTAAGAGCTTTTTCAACTGCTTCTTTTTGATTTTCGTCTAATCTTTTATTAATAAGAGTGTCTATATCTATTTTAGGAATTTCTCTTTTTGGTGCAAGAGAGTTTGGATTAGAAATCTTACCCAGTAAGTTATCAATAATCGTATTATTACTTTTTAAATCATTTATTGAATATTCTTGTTTATTTAATACTCCACTATTGCGAGCATAATCAAAAGATATTTTTATTTCATCAGGAATTTTTGATATCTCATTATCATGTTTTAAATTTATTTCTTTTTTTATAATATTTATATTTTGTATATAACATTTCTGAGTAAACTTATTTTTTTTATTTACTCCTTCAACTATTACATCATCATTTTGTTCAAAAAATTTATCCTCTTCTTTTTGCTTGATTAAATACTCTGGATACATAAAAAATAATAAACTTGCATTAAATTCAAGTTTTTTCATATTACTTTTAATCTCTTCATATTTTGATATTAATATATTCTTTACAACTTCTTGTTCTTTTTTTTGAATAATTGAAAGTTTTTTTGCTATATCATTTTTATTATTTTCAAAAAAGAAATTTTCAATTAAACTATTTAATAATTTAAGTAAATCTTGGTTATTTGGATCATCAATAAAACCATCATCAAATAGTTTATGTACTAATTTTTCCTCTATTGTACTTTTTAAATGCTCTTTTCTAATCTTAATATTAGATTGATTAATAACCTTCGCTGTAAACTCTTTTTTTGCCTTTTTTATATCTTTTGTAAATGCATATAAAGAAATATTCTTTTTATCTAAAATTGCTCTTTCAATTTTTAATTGTTTTACTGTTTTTGTTAAAAAATCTTTTTTTTCTTTTCTTTCTTCTTTTTCTTTTGTTTCTTTTTTATCTAATCTAATTAACTTATTAATTAATTCATCAGTTGAATTATATTTAGATAAAGGATGCCCTTCTGATAATATAAATTTATCTTCTAGTATATGCCCATTTTGTTTAATCGAATCTGGTACTCTCTGTGAATATCCAACAACATAAAAATGATCATTACTTTTAATTCCACAATAAAATACTAAATCTTTTGTACATATTTTTACTTGTTTTCTATCTTCTTTATCTTTACCATATTCTATATATTTTATTTCATTATTAAGTTTCTCATTTATAAATTCTAATATATCCCAAGGATATTTATTATAGTCTTCAATTAATTGATTTTTTACTGTTTCACTAAGATTTAACTCATATTCATTTTCAAAATTAAAGAAACTCAAAATATTGTTTATACGAGTAATAATTTCTTTAGCATTGTCAAACCTATGACTTCTATCTTCATAAGTCATTTGTTTTAAAATATTTATTAATTCTTCATTTTTACCATCTGCAAAAAAAGCTATACTATCTATTAACTTTTCTATAGATATTTTATTTTCTATGAACTTATGAAATAATTGTTCTTCTACTAAAGTTTCAATTATTGTAATACCCAAAGAATAAAAATCTGAACGTAAATCTACATCTAAATTATTCTTTTGTTCAGGACTTGCATACCATAGTGATAATTCACTTACTGATTTAGTGATAGTATTTGAAATAGTTGCTGTCCCAAAATCTAATATAAAAGGTTCTTTATTGTAATTTACTATTATATTATTTGGTTTTATATCATTATGAGTATAATTATTCAAATGAATATAATTTAATGCATCTAATATTTTATTTATAGTTTTTAAAAAACGATATTTTTCTTTATCATTATTTAAATTTCTAAATGCAGAATAAATAGTTTCACCTTGAATAAACTTAAATAATAAATAATAATAATCTTCATCTTCCTCTGATCTTTCAATTTTCACTACATTTGGATGAAAAAGTTTTTCTAAAGCTTTTATCTCATGAAGGTAAATTGTAGAGTATTCATTATTATTTTTTGGATATACTTTTACTATTAACTGCTCGTCTTTAAAATTTTTTACTAATAATACATTATCTTTTATTTTTTTAATTAGTTCATAACTTTTTAACAAAACTTTGTCCTTTCTTTATTTTATATTCTTGGCTTGTATTTTTTAAACCAAAGTGCTTTTGGGCATTGGATGCCTTTTGTGTAGAAGGATTTAGAGAGGTTCATCAATTCTTCTACTATCAGATAAATAAGGTTCTTTTGTTCCAGAGGGGAACCATAATCTATCATTTTTATTAATAAAAAAAGTGATTAAATTATATATAAAATAACCCATTGCCAAATTATCATCAAATTTATACAAGTGCCACTTATAGTAATTATTATCTTGCACATAAGCTGGATTATATTCCCAAAACTTTACAAACTTATTACTTCCTAAACAAATGTGATTTATTACATTATTTAAATCTTTTTTTGTATTATTTTGAATTTGGTCTAAAAGATTTTCTTCATTAGGTAAAGATACTTCGTATGCAAATATTCCTGAATATATTTTTTTATCTTTTTGCAAATTAATTTTTGATATGTTTTTTTTAAATTTATCAATAATATCATCAACCTTATCAGATCTCAAATTTGCCTTTACTTCAATTATACCCTTAACTGAGTGAACATCAACTATAACTAAATTATCTGATTTATATAGTGTAGGTCTTGTTTTATCATATAATAAAATGTCAAGCTCATTACTATTATATTCTAAGTTATTTCTTATTGTTTCATAATTATTATCTTGTCTTTGATTAAATACTACAAAACCTCTAGATATCCCTATATTTTCTGGTAAATATCTAGCTATAAAGTCTTTTAGTAAAGCTTCTTTATATCCACCAGTTGTTGAATGATGTGTATAACCTATTAAATAGGTAATTCTCTCTTTTAGAGCCATAAATTCATTATTTATACTTTCATAATATAATTTCATTGACATAATTTATCCTAATTAATATTTTGTTTTCGCCAATTATTAACGGCATTACTAACTCGATTAGATTTAACATCTTTCTGCCATTCATCCCAAAAGTCAACTGTACCACTATCAGGAGTTTTTAATGGTTTATCAATTCTAATTCTACTAGGTAATAAACTTGCATCACCTACAACTAAAGCTTCCCCTGTATCAAGTATAGGTAAAATATCGCCAAATCCACCAAGATTATCTGGAAGTAATTTTTTTATAACCATTTGATCATCAGTATTTGTAAGTCTCATAGCAATAAAATTACTACATTGACTTAAAACAGTCCTATTTACTTCGGATGGTCTTTGACTAATTACAACTAAACTTAATCCATATTTCCGTCCTTCTTTTGCAATTCTTTCAAATATACTCAAAGATATTTCATCACTTGAACTTGAACTACTTTTATTAGGAATGTATAAATGAGCTTCATCACATAAAAGTGCTATTGGATGTCTTTCTTTTGATTTAGTCCATTGTTGAACGGAAAAAGATAATCTCGCTATTAAACTAACTATTAAAGGTAAAATATCAGATGGTACTTCTGAGAAATCAACTATTTTTATTCCCGCCTTACTATTTTCACTATTAACCCCAATAAGAGTTTCTACTAACTTATTGAGCCAATCAAATTCCATTACAACCTCTCCACCTCCAAATAAAAACCCCATTCTTTTATCTGATATTTTATTTTCTAATCTGGAAATCATACGACTTAATTTACCATTAAAATCACCTGCTTTTTCTGCACCCGCTCTTGCTCCTGGTACCATTTCAGAATTTATAGCATTTAATTTTTCTAATAAACTTTCCAAAGAAAACGGTATAGGACTATCAATTGTAAAATTAGCTAAAATATCATTTTGTTCTTTTTCTTCTAAATACTCTTTTTTTACATTTCTAATTTCTCTTGATATTACCATTGACTGATTTGGTGCATTTTGATCACTTCTATCGACAAACATAGAAACTAATGCTTCATAAGTCAATAGCCAATATGGTATATGCAATACATTATCTGAAAGTCCTTTATTTTGTTCAATATCAGAGGGTCCAGCAATTTTGTAATACTCAATATTATCAATATCTTTTAATGGCTTATATTCACCATGTAAATCAAAAATTATTGAATTTACATTATTTAATTTAGCCATTTGTTCTATAATTTTAGCAGTTGTCCATGATTTACCAGAACCTGTACTTCCACCAATAAAAGCATGTCTTTGAAATAACTTATTACCATTTATATATGCTTTTGCATTATCATCTAAAGTATATGTACCAAGAGATAATGAATTTTCTCCATCACTTAATTGTGAAATAACTTGCATAAAATTTGTTAATTTATCATGTTCAAGAGCAAAGCAATTTGCATCTATTTCAGGTACTGTTTCTAAAGTTCTTCTAAAAACATTATTTTGAAGACCTTCTTTATTTTTAAATGTCCCTATTAGTGTAATTTTACATAAGTTTTCTTCTAAAAAATTATCCTCATTTTCTAGTGAATCATCAAAAATCTTTTTTCTAACCAATTTTTCAATTAAACCTATTAAAAATTGTTCTGCCTTAGAACTTTGTAATACAACCAATCGATTTACTTGTAAACTTTTTAATTTCTCTATGTCTAATACTTCTACAATAACTGAACTAGTATCAACTGATATAACTTTACCTAATGCTTCTATATCATCATAATCAAATAAACTCATTTTAAATACCTTTTTATATTAATTTTAAAAAACCATCTAATGTCCAATAATCACTTTCAGGAATGATAAATTCCCCCTTTAAGGATGAGTATACTTTTGTATCTTTGTCCCCTGATTTTTCAAAAGCTAAATAATTTTTACAACCTTGTTTATTTATAAATTTTTTAGTTGCTTCTGTTAGAGTTCTAGTAAGTATTAATAAAGTAGAATTGTTATAAACACATTTATTTACTAATTTTGTTTGAATATGTTCATCATTAAATCCATATCCAATACATAAATAACTATTATTATTTTCAAGTGCTAAATCTGCTTTCTGAATTATTGTTCTATAAGGTTCTTGATATGTTTTTTTATATTTTTCATTACCAGGTGTAACAATTTCAGGTATAAAATCTTCAGGAATTTTTGATGTATTAGATAAACCTATTAACAAATTGTCTTTACTTCTAAACCAATCTAATGAACCATGTACTTTTAATATATTGACTCTTCTTCTTATATTAATAGGATCTTCAATAACTTTAGTTCTCAAAAAACCTGTACTAAAGCCTGTAAAATGATATATATTCTTTTTTTCACAAGCATATTCGGCTAATCTATCATAATTTGTTGTTATTATGTTTAACTCAGTTGATGTACTTAAAAATAATTTACCAATTAAATTTGATAAAGAATAAAAATTTGGATTCTGTAAACTTTTAAAAAAAACTTCTATATCAATTGGGTTAATTAAATTCCATGTTTCTTTTATTATTTGAGTTGTAACTTCTTCATTTAATGTGATTTTTTGTAAAGCAGTTTCTAAATCAGTACCGTCATCTAATAGTTTTATAAAATCACTCCAGTTAGAATCAGATTCTCCATTTACATTATCTTTTAAATGTTTAGATAAAACACCCATTGTTGGCAATCCATAAGATACTGAAGCACCACTACCCAAAACAATAACTGGTACATTTTCAATATATTTCTGTGCCTGAACTGCTATACTATTCAATTTTTCTTTCATTTCTTTTCCTATATTAAATTACTCAAATTCAAAACACTTGTCCCATCTCCTTTAGGCGTAACCCTAATCTGTAATGAAATTCGCTCTTTTAGTGCTTCCACATGGGAAATCACACCTACCATTTTTCCTGAACTTTGTAACTGATTTAGCGCGTTTAATGCTAACTCTAAACTATCACTATCTAGTGTTCCAAATCCTTCATCTAAGAAAAGTGAATCTATACTTATCTTTTGACTTGCGAGTGCAGAAAGTCCAAGGGCTAATGAAAGACTTACTATGAAGCTTTCACCACCGGAAAGTGTACTTACAGGTCTTACTACATCCCCTTGAAAACCATCTATTATTTCTATTTCTAGTAGCTTACTTGAATCACTACTTCTTTGAAGTTCATATCTTGGACTCAATATTTGTAAATGTTTATTTGCTAGATAGATTAGTTGGTCTAAAGTGATACCTTGGGCAAATTTTGCAAATTTATCACCACTTGCTGAACCTATCATTTCATTTAGTTTTATCCATACTTTAAAGGCTTCTTTTTTATTTTCTAATTCTTTGATTTTATCTTCATGTTTTTTCATATTTGAAGCATTGATTTCAAGCTCTTTTTCTAAACTTCCTATTGATTTTTGAAGTTCATCAATAGAAGTTTGCAACTCTTTTAACTCTTCATTTAAAGTTTGAAGTTCTTTATCTGTTAAGTTTAACTCTTTTTGTTCAGATAGTTTTTTTGCTGTATCTATTTTTAAAGTTTCAACTTGAGTATATTTTTCTTCTAGATCTTTGCACCTCATAGATAACTCTTCTCTTAACTCTTTTGATAAAAGTGCTTTTTCAAACTCTTCTTTTGAACTGAAACTATTTTCTGCTAGGGCATTATTGAATTTTTGTGTTATCTCTTCAAATTTTATATTATCATTAATTTGTTTTTGATTTAACTCTTTTATTTGAGTATTTAGTGATTCATTTTTTGAATTTATATTTATTAGCTCTTTTAATAAAGAGTTATATCTTTCATTAATAGTATTAAATTTACTTGTTATATCTTTTTCAAAGATATTTAAATCAGATACATCTAAAATAGCTTTACTTTGAGTTTGTAATTCTATTGTTTCATTAGAGATTTTAGAAAGTTGTTCATCATCAGTTTTTAAATTTGATTCTATTGATTTGATTTTTGTATCAAACTCTTTTAGTTGTATTGTCAAACTTTGAAGTTTAGCATCAAGTTCTTTTTTCGATGTTTCATTTTTAATAAAACTATCTTTTTTTGCAACTAAATTTCTAAAGCTTTCTTCAAACTTTTCATCAAATATGAACTCATATTTACTATAAACTTTTGAAAGTTCTTCTTCTAAACTTTGTTTTTTAGATATATTTTGAATTTGTTCATTTTGTAATTGTTCTATTGAACTTTTTAGTTTATAAAGTTCTTGTTCATTTTGTAAAACAAAAGTTTGTTTAGTATTTAGCTCTTTTTGAAGATTATCTCTTTGAATTAAAACTTTCTCTTTTTCATCTCTAATTTTTACTATATTCCTTAACTCATCTTCTAAAAGTTGCTTTTCTTCTTCTAAGTTTGTTTTAGAATCATCTGTTAAAACAAAATTCAATGAACTAAATACTTGTTCTATATCTTCTTTATTTTTTGATAATTTATTTAATTCTAAAGTAGAACTCTCTATTTTAGTTTCAAGTTTTGATAAGTTTAATTCAATAGTTCGTAAAGCTCTGTTTTCCTCATCAAATATCTGCTTCTTTTGAGCGATTATTGAAGTTGTTTCATCAGTATTTACACTTATTTTATGATTTACAAATGGATGTTCTTTCGAACCACATAAGAAACACTCTTCACCCTCTTTTAGATTTGCTCTATCACTCTCGTATTTTGCTATTAAAAGTTCTGCTTCTCTTTTATCATTTAGAGTTTGTATATGTGTTTGAATTTCAGTTATTAGTTTTGTTTTTTCTTCTATATTTGTTTTTATAGTTTTTAATTCATCTTTTGAAGAAGATATGATATTTTCTTCTTTTAAAATAGATTCCAACAATCTTTTATATTCATCTATAGAAATAATTAGTTTTTCAATACTTTTTAATCTATCCCTATTATTTAATTCTTTTTTATTGAAATTTGAAGCTTGAATTTCTAAATCTTTATACTCTTTATCTTTAGAATCAAATAGTACTTTTATCTCATCAAACTCTTTTTTTGCCTTAGTAAAACTATCTTGTAAAGTCTTTTCATCTAAACTGTTATTTTGAATTTTTTCTTCTATTTGTTTTAAAAGTTTTAGTACATCTTTATAATCATTTACATTTTTTGAGATTAAAGATATCTCTTCTTTTAATGATTCATCATCTTTATTTTTAATTAGATAATCATTTATAGTTTTTAACTCATTATCAATCTTCTCTTGATTTATTTTTAGAACTTTCAAATCTTCATTTAGTTTAGTTTTTTGTTCATTTTGAGAGCTTATTTTATTATCTAACTCTTTGATATTTTGAAGTTTTGATTCTATTTTAGTTTGTAGTGTTCTTACTTCTTGAAGCTTTTTAGAGTTTGTATCAAATGAAACTTTTTCTTTATCTAGTTCATCTTTTGATTTTAAAGATTCATTAGTTTTTAACTCTAATTGCTGCTTTAACTCTATTAGTTCTTTTTGAAGTTTTTCTAGTTTTTCTTTATCTTGATTTATTATTTGAGTTAAAGAGTTCTTTTCTTGATAAATTGGTTGAACATTTAAAGCTTTATTTGCTAAATCTAATTTTATAAACTCTTCTTTTTTATTCTCTTTTTCAAGACTGATTTGCTCAAACTCTTGAATATACTTAGTATTATCAGCTTCTAATTTTTGTAAATTTTCAAGCCAATTAATTACTTTTTTTAGCTCATTTCCTTTAGAATCAAATTCAAGTTTTTGAGCTTTTGAACTATTTAAAATTGATGTCTTTTCACTAACAACTTCATTTGACAATAATTCAATATTTCCTAATAAATTTTCATCTAATTTAATCTCATCATTTTTTCTAGTATAAGTTTGATATATTTCTTGTGATATTTGTTTATAAATTTGTGTTCCAGTAATATTTTCAAGTAAAGTTGATCGTTCATTTATATCAGCTTTTAAAAATGCATCAAAACTTCCTTGAGATAACATCATTGATTTAGAAAATCTTTTAAAATCAAGACCACATAAATCTTCTATATATTTGGGTACTTTTGAAATAAGTGATTCTAAAATTTTCCCTGATTCAACAACACTCAATTCCATTTTAGCACTTTGAAAAGCTCCTTCAGGACTTTTTCTAGCTCTTTTTTGACTCCAAGAACTTCTATAAACTTTTCCTTTTACTTCAAATTCAACTTCACATAGACATTCACCTGTGTGTCTACTCATAAGTTCATTTGGATTTGTAAGTCTTGCAGTTCTTCCATATAAAGCACAAGTAATTACATCTAAAATTGTACTTTTCCCAGCACCAGTTGGTCCAGTAATAGCAAATAAAGATTCATCTTTTAAAAACTTTTCAAAGTCTACTTCAAACTCACCTTTTAGTGAGTTAATATTTAATGATTTTACTTTTAATATTTTCATAGGCTTTGAACCTTAGAAACGACTTCTTTAAAGTTTAAAAGTAGTTCTTTTTCAAACTCTTTATCTTCTATGTTTTCAAGTTCTAATCTTTTTTCAAATACTTGTTCAACTGATAATTCATCTAAACTTATAACTTTTAAATCATTAGCTTTTAATTGCTTTTCACTTTTATCTATTTTTACAGCAAGTAGTGTTAGTTCAAGTTTTGAAGCAAGTTGTCTGATTTCATTATTTGCATACATTGCGTTATCATCAGATATATGAACTTCTATCCAAGAGTTTTTATCTTCTATTTTAGTAAGTTCATTTTTTATAGTTTCATAATTACCTTTAATGACAATTAGTTTTCTACAAAGCGAAACTTCTATTTCTTCTATACTCACTTCATTTTGAGTAAAAGATACAAGATTTACTTTTTGACTGTTTTTAGATTCAGAAAAACTAAGAGGTATTGGAGAACCTGAATATCTAACATGTTCATTATTTCCAACTATTTGATTTATATGAAGATGCCCTAAAGCAACATAATCAAACATACTAGCTAAATAATCTCCACCAATATCAATAGTTCCACCAATATAAATATCTCTTTCACTTTGAGAACTTCTGCTTCCAACAGTTGTTAAGTGTCCCATCGCAACTATTGGGATATTTTTATCTTCTTTTAGTTCAAGCGCTTTTTTGTAACAATTTTCATAATAAGCTTTAATACCACTATTTGCTAATTTCTCTTTTTCACTTATTGTTTTTCCACTAAGAGATTGTCTAATAACACTATCTCTTAAAAATGGAACAGCACAAACAATAGATATTAAATCATCATTTTTATTTATAGGAATAATTACATTTTCATCTTCATCACCAGTTGTTATAACATGAACATTTAAAACTTCTAAAAGTTGTTTTGGTGCTTTTAGAGTTGAAACTGAATCATGATTTCCAGCAGTTATAATTGTAGTAATCAGTGTTTTTATACTTGATAATTCTTTTAAAAAATTATAATAAAGTTCTAAAGCATAGTTTGGTGGAGTTCCTGTATCAAAGATATCTCCAGATACAAGTAATACTTCTATCTCTTTTTCTATTATAATTTCTAAAAGCCAAAAAAGAAAAGCTTCATGCTCTTCAGCCCTACTTTTCCCCATAAAATTTTGACCAAGGTGCCAGTCAGATGTATGTAAAATTTTCATTATATTGTCTTATTTAATAAATTTATTTTATTATATATAAATTATGTCACATTCTTGTCACATTTCAATGTTTATTTAATTTATATTATTGGTGATTTCCAATTATTAATTTTTTTATTAAATAATTTTTTACCAATAAAGATTCTTACTCTACAAAAAATTAGGAGAAAATAAAGAATATATGATGTTAAAATAGAAAACAGTTCATCAAAAGAAAATTATCTGAAGTTAGGATAGCCATTAATTAAAATAATTCAAGCTTTATTCAAATTTTGATATCGTTGCACACACATAAAACATAATAAATTAAATAAAGGAATGAATTATAAAAAAATACTCAACTAATCAAATTAAAAATGCTGGTAAAACTCTTATTGGTCCAGATAATGAAAATATTGAAGCTTTGGAAATTTTATCGTATTAGCGTACAAGTCACGCTAGTGCTTTAGAATACGCTTTTGACTTACTTGAAAACATAACTAATAAAATAGATAAATATGCTCTTCTTGCTAAAAGATTAAAAAGAACCCCTTCAATTGTAAATAAATTAAAAAGATTTAATTCAAAAGGTATGCAATTATCAACAATGCAAGATATAGGTGGATGTAGAATCATTCTATCTAATTTAAAAAATGTAGATAGATTAATTAAAACTTTAAAGAAAGAAAGATTGTTTGAATTAAGAAATGATTATATAAGAAATCCTAAAGAAGATGGCTATAAAAGTATCCACCTTATAGGTAAGTTTAAAAACTCTGAAGGTGAATTAAGAAGTATTGAACTACAAATTAGAACAAAAGTTCAACACTCTTGGGCTACAGCAGTTGAAATTGTTGATTTGTTTACAAATCAATCTCTTAAATCAAATTCAGGAAAAACTATTTGGAAAGATTTTTTTAAATATACAAGTCATCAATTTTCACTTTTAGAAAACAGTATATACTTGAACTCCTCAGATACTAGATTAATTTTTAAGGGCTTTCTTGAAGAATTTAGAAAATCAAAGAAAAAATCTCTAACTTATAGTGCATTTAAAGTTTTTGACTCTTGTAATAAATTAGACATTACAAAAAAATTCTCTCTTTTTGCTAGCTCTTTGCAAGTAACAAGTGAACAGTTAAAAAATAATACTTCAAACGGATATATTTTAATTATTGTTGAAATAATTGAAGGAAACACATTTGGAATTAACTCTATTTACTATAATGAAAACGAAGTAGTTGAAGCAAATAATGACTACTTGATTCAAGAAAAAAAGGCATTTGAAAACCATAGTATAGTTGCTCTTGTATCAACTAATGCAATTGGTGGTGTGAAAGAAGCTTATCCTAACTATTTTGCTGATTCTGAAGATTTTATAAAATATTTACATATAATAAATTCATCATATTTAAAATTAAATCCTGGATTTTTTAGATTGTGGAATAAATTTATTTATAAGTTTAAGAAACCATTAGTTATCAATTAACATATATGATGATTTCTTTATCATATATATTAATGACTATTTCTTCTACCTTTAGATATCGCCAAAACTGATTCTTAATTTGATAAACTAAAAATAGATAATTTTTTTTATCTTAATAAAATCTTTTAAAAGCTAAGTTGCTTTTTTGGTATTAATAATTATAAAACTAGCTGAAATTTTATTAATTTTTTAATTCTTTTTATATCATTATCTACAACATAGACTAAAATAAATTTTAATTAGAATATATATATTCTAATATAGTTATAAATCAAGCAAAAATTGTAAAAAAATAATTTACTCGTTACATAACGAGTAAATTTTAATAATATTTAAAATATGTCAAGTATTACTTGAAATATATTTATAATTTAGATACAATAAATTAAATATTACTCGTTACATAACGAATAAAGGATTAAAATGACAAAAAAACTAGGTGATGTTATTGGTGTTACAGTCCAAAAAGGTGGTGTTGGGAAATCAACTTTTTCTCAAGCAATAGCATACTCATATGCTAATAAAGGTTTTAAAACTGCATTAATTGATCTTGATCCTCAATCAACACTCTCTGGTGCATTTTTTGGTTATTCTTATGGTGCATTTACATATACTGAAGAGAATGGTGTTCTAAAATATGACGTAAGTAATATTACAAATATATTTAGAAATGAAAAAGTTACTCCAATTACTATTAAAACTACAAAATATTTAGATAATCCTAATAAAGGAAAAATGTTACAACCTCACTATCTTGAAGATAGTTTAGAAATTGATTTTTACCCATCAAATTTTCAATTATTAAATTTAACAGAATCTGA
Organism: Aliarcobacter faecis; assembly: GCF_013201705.1. Classification (NCBI taxonomy): domain Bacteria; kingdom Pseudomonadati; phylum Campylobacterota; class Epsilonproteobacteria; order Campylobacterales; family Arcobacteraceae; genus Aliarcobacter; species Aliarcobacter faecis. The sequence goes on from NZ_CP053838.1 coordinate 77,955, forward strand.
TGAATTTAAAAGAGATGAAAAAATCAATATTTTATCAAACTTTATTGAAAGTTTAAAATCGAAATATGATAAAATAATTATAGATGCCCCACCCTCTTTTGGAATAATTACAACTTCTATTCTAAAATGTGCAAAATCAATTTTAATACCAATTCCAACTAAAAACGTTGATACAGACGGAATGGTTGGTTTTTTTAGAACTTTAGATAAAATATTTGTTACAGAAAATTTAGAAAATTTGGAAAAAATTGTTTTAGTACCAAATATGTTTGATAAAAGAATTACTGATGCAAAAGAGACTCTTGCTGAAATAAAAAGAATCCCTACTCTACTTCATGAAACACAAAACTTAAGAAATTTAAATTGCAAAGTTATGAATCCATTCCCACAAAAATCTTGTGTTCAAGAAGCCCCTAGTTTAAAATATTTTTTAGTTCCTTATATTATGGATTTCCAAAGATCACAAAATCAAGATTTAATTTTAATGATTGATAATATTGCAGATGAATTAAATTAAGGATTAAATATGGCAAAAGTTAAACCTCAAAGAATAACTTCAATTAATAACACAATTGATGAATTAAAAGCAGAACAAGATATATTATTAAAAAACAATACAAATATTATATTGGTTGATATTGATTCAATTTCTGAATTAAAATTAGACAATGATATATTAATGCACAATAGAATATCTTATTCAAAATCAAAATTACTTGAACTAGCAGAAAATATTTCGAAACTAGCAGAAGTTGATGCTGGTATTTTAGGTACAGGATTACTTAATCCTGTAATGTTAAGAAAAAAAGATGGAAAATTAGAAAGAATTCATGGCGAAAATAGAATTAGAGCTTTAAAATTAAATGGTTCAAAACAAGTACCAGCAATAATTTTAGAAAATGTAAGTGATGAATTGGCTAGATTTATGAGATCTAGTGAAAACTTAAATAGGGAAGATTTAAATACATATGATGAAACTCTATCTATTCTAGAACATATTCAATTAGCTTGTAATTTTAGTGATATTGAGAGTGTAAAAAGTTTTTTAAATAAAGTAAAAAATTTCCAAGCGGGGAAAAGTAGTTTAAATGAAGAAGAAAAAGTTTTACATAAAAATGTAAGTAATGTTTTTGAAAAAATAGGGCGATTTGATATTATTACATTTGTTGATAGATTATCTGTTTTAAAACTTGATCCATTGATTAAACAAGCATTAATTGATGAACAAATAACTTATAGCCAAGCAAAAGTTATAAAATCTAAATTAAAAACTCCAGCTGAAATAACAAAAATTTTAGAAGTACTCAAAAACAAAAAATTATCTGTAAATGAATTAAAAGTTTATATAGATAATTTAAAAAAATCTACTACTAAAGATGAGCCTTTAAATAAAAATATATTTGATAAGGTAAGTTTTTATTCAAAGAAATTATCTAAAAAAGTTTATTCAGGATTATCAAATGAAGATAAATTTTTTATTGATAGTAAATTAAAAGATATTGAAAAATTATATCTTGAAATAAACTCTAAAATTAAAGAATGATCTCTCTTTTCTTTAAGAGAGTTTATTCCTTTTTATAAGTATTTTTATTAAAGTTTATAAGAACTCCTCAAAGCACGAAGAAATAGCCATTTGAATAGCATTAGCTGCATATGAAATGAGAAATATAACACCTCATTTGAGATGTTATGACTTAAAAATAGAGAACTATTGAATCTCAAAGTATATGATATAACATATAAAAAGAGAACTTTTAGACAAAATAGCAGAAATATAGAGATAATGAATAGTTTTTCTCAATTTATATGTCAAAGGTATGAATAGACATAAGAAATGAGAACTTTATAGTTAAATATCCAATATAATCGAAGCTATAGAATTTATAAAGGTATGAGAAGAATATACAAATCCCCTACTTTGTGGTAAGTAATTGAAAATAGCAAGAAGTAAATTATAGATATAACATATAAAAAGAGAACTTTTAGACAAAATAGCAGAAATATAGAGATAATGAATAGTTTTTCTCAATTTATATGTCAAAGGTATGAATAGACATAAGAAATGAGAACTTTATAGTTAAATATCCAATATAATCGAAGCTATAGAATTTATAAAGGTATGAGAAGAATATACAAATCCCCTACTTTGTGGTAAGTAATTGAAAATAGCAAGAAGTAAATTATAGATATAACATATAAAAAGAGAACTTTTAGACAAAATAGCAGAAATATAGAGATAATGAATAGTTTTTCTCAATTTATATGTCAAAGGTATGAATAGACATAAGAAATGAGAACTTTATAGTTAAATATCCAATATAATCGAAGCTATAGAATTTATAAAGGTATGAGAAGAATATACAAATCCCCTACTTTGTGGTAAGTAATTGAAAATAGCAAGAAGTAAATTATAGATATAACATATAAAAAGAGAACTTTTAGACAAAATAGCAGAAATATAGAGATAATGAATAGTTTTTCTCAATTTATATGTCAAAGGTATGAATAGACATAAGAAATGAGAACTTTATAGTTAAATATCCAATATAATCGAAGCTATAGAATTTATAAAGGTATGAGAAGAATATACAAATCCCCTACTTTGTGGTAAGTAATTGAAAATAGCAAGAAGTAAATTATAGATATAACATATAAAAAGAGAACTTTTAGACAAAATAGCAGAAATATAGAGATAATGAATAGTTTTTCTCAATTTATATGTCAAAGGTATAAATAGACATAAGAAATGAGAACTAATATATCAAAAACCAGTTTTAAGAGAAATTTTAAAGCCAATAGCATAACTTTTGAGAAATTTAAGTAATATATGATAATATACAAGAACTTTTATTTAAGAAGAGAAAAGATGAAAAAAGATAGTTTGATGACTAAGCAGCAATTGATTGCAGAGGAACAAAAAAGACTTTTTAAAAATAGAAAAGTTGTACAACTTAATAAATTTATTAAAGGTGATGTGTCTCCATTTACTGTTAATGATTTGAAAATCTTTAAATTAATTATTTCAAAAGTAGATAGTAAAGATTCTTTATTTCAAGATTTTTATGAGATTACAACAGATGAGATAAGACATTTAAATATAAATGAAAAGCATTTATATAGTGAAACAAAAAAGTCTTTAAAAAGATTAGCCAATATATATATTACATTTGAAGAAAATGATAGCTTTAGAGAAGTAGGGCTTATAAGAAATGATTTTAGATTTGATAAGTATTCAAAAAAAATATTAATTAATTTTAATGATGATATGGGTGAATATTTAATAAATCTTAAAAAGAATTTTTTTATGTACGATTTAATCGATATTGTAAATTTTAAATATAAACATACTTTAAAATTATATGAATATTTTAAATCAAATTCTTTAAATGTTGTTAAATTAAAAGTTGATACTATAAAAGATATTTTAGATTTAAAAAATAAATATATAAGATACACAAACTTTAAAAAAGATGTGATTGAAGTTATAATTGATGAAATTAATTCTAGCTCAAACACTTTATATTTAAAATATAGTGAAGAAAAAATAGGACCTAAAGTTGAATATATTATTTTTCATGTAACTAGAATTAAAAGCGATTCTATACTTGAAGGTGCTATTAGTGAAAATATGGCATATTCTCATTTATATGGAAAAGAGTGTAATTATTTAGGTAAATATTATACTATCGAAGATATTAATATAGATAATTTATTAATAGTTTTAAAAGAACAGTATTCTAATAATCGTACAAATATTGTAAATGAGAGTAAAGAAAAGTTAGAGCAACAGCTTAAGAAATTACTACCAGATGATTTTGCTAAGAAAAAAACAAGTGAAATACAATTAGACGAAATTGGAAGATTAACTGCAGTAAATGATTTTAAATCATTTAAAACAAAAGTTATAGAAAAATATAGAGGAAAAGATCTTGGTAATTATATGCCAGGTTTTGATGAAGAAGTTATTATAAAAGTTGATGAAGAGAGTAGTTACCTATATGATACAACAGCTAAAAAAATCATATCAAAAGAAGAGAGCTTAGAAATTTGGAAATATCTATATAAAAATAGAGATAAAGTTGGTAAAGTTATCAAAAAAGAGCCTGTCAATTTAATTGAACAGTTTATAAATAAGATAATATTTATTACTAAAAATGATTCTTTTGGAAATAAAGAGATTATAAAATATATTGTAACGGATATTAAAGAAGAGACAGATAGTAAAGGAATTATTAAATATAGACTTCATATTAATAATTTAGAAGACCCAACACAAGATGTAGAGAAATCAAAAACACTATTAACATTTGAGCAAATTAAGCTTTTTATTGAAGAAAATAGTGTTGAAAAAGATTACTCGTTACATAACGAATAAAAATAGGGGATATTTTGAATTTTATAAATATATTAAATATTGAAAGATTAGTTTTAAGTTCTATATTCTTTGATTATGAGCAAATTTTTGAAGTTTCTTTAATATTAAAAAAAGATGATTTTTACTTAAAGGCTCATCAAGATATATATCAAGTTATGTTAGCTTTACATGATGAAGGTTTACCAATAGATGAAGATTTCATTAGAAATAGGGTGCCTAAAGAAGACTTTAATGATAATGTATTAATAGAAATACTTAGTGCAAAACCTATTGTTAATACAGAAGCATATTGTCTTGAGATTAAAGAGAGCTCAAAACTGAGAAAATTAGAGCAACTTTCAAAAAATATTATATTTAATGTAAGTAATGACAAAAATAGTCAAGATATAATTACTAATATTCAAGTTAATATTGAAAACATTGAAAATGAGACTTTACAACAAATACCTACAATTAGAGATACGATAAAAGAATTTAAAGCTGATATGCAAAAGGCATTAGATGGTGGAGCAAAAATATTAGGTCAAAGTAGTGGACTTGAAGCTTTAGATAATATTATAGGAGCATTTGAAGATGGTGATTTAATTGTAATTGCTGCAAGGCCTTCGATGGGTAAAACTAGTATAATTTCAACTATTGCAACAAAAGCTTTAGAAGAGGGCAGGGGAGTTCTAATAGAGAGTCTAGAGATGCCTAGAAAAAAAATAGTTAGTAGATTGATAGCTGCAAGATCTCAAGAGAGTTTAACAGACTTAAAAAGAGGATTAGTAAAAAATAAAGATAAATTTAATGAAGCTGTAGAATTTTTTGAAAATTCAAATTTAATAATTCATGATAAAGCATATCCAACAATTTTAGAATTACAAAATAGAATAAAAGCAACTATAAGAAGAAATCCTGATATTAAAAATATTTTTGTTGATCATACAGGAAAAATTCAATTACTTGGTAAAACAAGAGAAGATATAGAAATAGGGCATATTAGCGCTATGCTAAAAAAAATTGCTAGAGATTATAATATTAGAGTATTTTTACTTCAACAGTTAAATAGATCATTAGAATCAAGAGAAAATAAAAGGCCAATGTTAAGTGATTTAAAAAATTCTGGAAATATAGAAGAAGATGCTGATATAGTATTAGGTCTTTACAGAGATTCATATTATAAAAAAGACAAAGATAAACCTACTATGTTAAGTCATGATATTATAGAGGATGCGGAAATCTTAGTTTTAAAAAATAGAGATGGTAGAGTAGGGGTTGCAAAAGTTTCTTTTGAAGGAAAATCAGCAAGATTTTTAAATAGAGTTAATAATGAACCAACAATTATTGAATTTGAATAAGGAGAATTAACTTCTATGCAAAAAATTGAAAAGATAAATTATTTTGATTTGATAGAAGTAAATAAAATGATAAATAATCCATTTTCTAGAGAGATTTTTATATCTACAATAAAAAAAGAATATGGTAGCGGATATACAATCTTTTATGATTTAGGAAATGGTATAGCTGTTTATATTAGAAATTTTACTACCAATAAAGATTTATTGCTTGTAGAAGAGTGTAATGTTTCAGGAGGAAGTTTAATATTCAATTTGGGTGATGATATCAACTTCTTATATAGAAATTCTGAAAAATATACTTTGAAAAAAGAATCTTTACTCTTAGGCTTATCATCGAATAATTTTTATGTCGAAGTTCCTTTAAAAAAAAATAAAAAACTTATAACATTTTCAATCGGAATGAAAGAAGAACTTTTCTTAGAAATCACTTCTCCTATTGATAATATAAAGAGTTATATGAAAGAAGCACATAAAAAAAGCTATTCTATTTTTGATACTTTGCAAATTGATACTTTGCAACATGAAATAATTAATTATTTTCAAGATAAAGATTCATTTAAAAATATTTTAAAAACAATATATTTAGAATCTAAAACTACTGATTTAATTCATTACACCATACAAAAAATTTCAAAATCTTTAAATAAATCAACTAATACTAAAAGTAGAGCTTCTTCTTTGGAAAGGGCAAAAGAAATTATTATGCAAGAATATAGCTCAAATTTATCTATAAAAAATATTGCTTACAAATCTGCAATAAACGAATGTTATTTAAAAAAAGATTTTAAAGAATTTTATAATATGACTATTTTAGAAATGCTACAAAAAAGAAGGTTAGAAGTAGCAAAAGAATTGTTAAAAGATGAATTTAATGTAAATGAAGTTGCTAGAAAAGTTGGTTATAAGAACTCAGGATATTTTAGTAAGCTTTTTATTAATTATTTTAAGATTTCACCTGTTCAGTACAAAAAACAATTTAAATACTAGTATTTTCCTTTTATTAGCATAATTTTTCCCTATAGTAACATTTTATTATTGATAATTAATATCAAATTATATACTATTCCTAAAATTTAATAGGAGTCGTAATGAAAGATAATTTTTTTAATAAAAAAATATCAATTAATTTTTGTATGCTTTTAATATCGGGTTCTTCATTGTTTGGAGAAGATATTACAAAGCTAGAAGAGATAACAGTAAATGAAGTAGCTTATTCAAAATATCAAAATGAAGCTAAGCCTGAATTAAACAGAACTCAAATATCAAAAAATGATACTGCAAAATCAATACAAACATTCAATAAATCGTTTATAGAAGAAGCTGCGCTTCAAAATGTTGAAGATATTATAGAAATGTCATCAAACACAGTTTATACTGGAGATAATCATGGCAGAACAAATGATATATCAATGAGAGGATTTTCAGGAGTTCCAATACTTTTTGATGGAGTAAGAATTACAAATAAATTAGCACATCCAGAAGTTTATAATCTTGAGTCAGTCGAAGTATTAAAAGGTCCTGATAGTTTACAATATGGACAATCAAGTCCAGGAGGGCTTGTAAACTTAGTTACAAAAAAACCAATAAAAGAATCTTTAGCTAAAATAGATTTTGATGCAACAGATAATCCTTCTTATAGCCCAAAGATAGATATAGGAGGAGCACTTAATACAAAAAAATCATTATATTTTAGATTAACTTCTGTTTTTAAATATGATGAAGGTTGGACAAATTCTAATACAGATACAAATAGATTATTTATTGCTCCTTCATTAGCTTATGAGATAAATGATAATAATGTTATAACTTTGGTTAGTGAATATACAGATGAAAAAACTCCTTCAAATTTTGGAACTTATGTTAATAGTAATGGTAAACTAGCAGCTCCTACAAAAAATATGAGTTCGCATCCTGATGAAAAATTTAAAAAAACACAAAAAATTGTAGGATTTGATATAGATAGTATTTATGATACATGGAACTCAAATTTTAAATATAGATACATTGATTATAAAGGTGAAAATGGAAATGTTATGTTTCCTTTTATGTATCAAGAATCGACAGGTAATTTATCAAGATTTTTTGCTATTCAAAATCAAGAACATCAAGAACATGCCTTACAATATACCTTGAATAAAGAATTTGATATTTTAGGGTTTAAGAATAGATTTACGATAGGAAGTGATTATAATAAATCTTATTCCGAAATAGCTATGTTTGCAGATATGACTCAATTTTCATCTATAAAATTAGCCAATCCAAACTATGGAAGACTTAGTGACTTAAAAGACCACTCAAATGCAAAAGATATGTCATCACCAAAAACATTTGTTGAAAACTATGGAATATTTTTACAAGATAATATAAATCTAACTGATAGTCTGATTTTTAGTACTGGGATTAGATATGATGAAGTAAAACCAAAAAATGGACAAAAAAGTGATGCTACAACTCCACAATTTGGTTTAGTTTATCATCTAAATCCTCAAACAACATTTTTTACAAATTACTCTGAATCTTTTACGCCAACGACTAGACAAGATAGAAATGGAAAAATATTAGATCCAGAAAAAGGAAAAGGTTATGAAATTGGAGTTAAACAAAAATTATTTGAAGATAGATTTGACTTAACTTCATCAATATTTAAAATAGAAAAAGAAAATGTTGCAACACTTGATATAAATGGTGGAAATACATTTGTATATAAAGCAAGTGGTAAACAAGAAAGCCAAGGATTTGAAATTGATTTAAATGGAGATATTACATCAAATTTATCTCTTATTGCTTCTTATGGATATACAACTACAGAAAACAAAGAGATTAGTAATAAAGAATTAACAAATGTTCCACACCATACAGCAAATATTTTTGCAACTTACAAACTTTCTTCAATCAATCTTCCAGATTATTATATTGGAGGAGGGACTAGATTTATAGGAGGAAAATATGCAGATGAAGCAAACAATATTAAACTAGATTCTGCACTTATTTACAATGCAACAGTGGGTTATAAAAAAGGAAATTGGAGAGCAAATTTAAGTGTACAAAACTTAACTAATGAAGAATATGTTGATGGTGCACTTATAAGTGATGCAAGAGGAACAAGAGTATATGCAGGAACTCCTAGAACTTTTTTAGCATCGGTTTCTTATAAATTTTAATATATTTAAATAGAAAAATTAGATATCTCTAAATAACAATTTAGAGATATCTTAATAATTAATTTTAGGAGTAAACAATTATATGAATATAGATAAATCTTTGAAACAAGAAGATGAAAGACTTTTTAAGCAAAGGCTACAAAGAGTACATGCAATAACTGGAATAATATTTTCTTTATTTATGTATATAGCATTATTTTTTGGAATATTTGCTATTTTACTGCCATTTATACAAAATTGGGAAAAGCCCTCAAGACATTATAAAATGCCAGATATTACAAAAATAGATTATAACTCATTAATAGAACCTATACTAGAAGACCCTAATTATCCAAAAATTAATCCAATTACTATAACCCTTCCTGGAAATATGCAAGATCCTAGTTTAAAAATATCAACAGATTTTGTTGAACCATTGACAATTAATCCAAATACAAATGAGATATTTATAGATAATGAAAAAATATCTAATTTGGCTATGTTTTTAAATCATATGCATTATGGAAAACCTTTGGGTGAGTTTGGACTTTATATGTTTGGATTTGTTGCAGTAGGAGTGTTATTTTTAGTTATAGGAGGTGTATTATTAATACTAAAAATAAAGTATAAAAATAATTCAAATACAAAAGTAGGTTTATTTTCAAAATATCATAGAAAAATATTTATTTGGACTTTTGCACCATTTATAATTATAACCCTAACTGGGGCTATGTTTAATTTAGGTTTAAAAAATTCTGGATTTATGACTCATATAGTTTCAAAAGGAGAAGCTTCTCATCATGCTCAAATAGCATATCCATATTTATTTCCTAAACCAACTATGAGTACATTGAATAATGAAAAAACAAAAATGCTTCCAATTAACGAATTAATAATAAAAGCTAAAGAAATAGCTCCAGAAGTTGATTATCAAAAAATTAAGATAATAAATTATGGAGATTCTAGTGCTTTGTTTATACTAGAAGGATATAACCCTTATATGCCTTTTTTAAATGGTATTTCAAATAAACCTCATGTTGTATTAAGTGGAGTAGATGGAAAATTAATATACCAAGAAAAAGTTTTAGATAGACATTGGAGTGCAATATTTTTGGACATGATATTATTTTTGCATTTTTTATTTGGAGTGGATATTTTCACAAGATTGTTTATTGTCATTTTGATGTTATTTTCAACATTTGCAGTAGGCTTTGGAGTATTACTATATTTAGAAAAAAATTCTAGAAAATTTCCAAAAGAAATACCAATATATCAAGGTTTTGGAAAATTATCTTTAGCTGTTATGATTGGAGTTATTCCAGCTACTGGACTTTTATTTGTTTTACAATGGTTACTTCCTTTTGATATGGAAAATAGAGTATTAATTCAAAAAGGTTTATTTGCAACTCTTTGGATAGCTACTTTAACTTATAGCTTCTATAAACTAAATTCTTATAAAACAGCCAAAGAGTTTTTATATCTTGGTGGAATTTTATTTCTTTTAAGTCCAATAATACATTTTATAAATAGTGGATTTAGCCCAATAAATTTATATTTAAATGAAATGTATACCATACTAAGTGTTGATATTGGATTATTTATATTTGGTTTAATTTTACTTTTTGTTGCTTATAAATTACCAACAAATAGAGAAAAGATTCAAGAGTTTTGGACAAAAAGAGGCGTTAAATGAAAAAGTATCTTAATCAACTCAAAGTTGCTGAAACTAGTGGTACGAAAATAGGATTATTTAGAACTATATGTTCTATTTTTGGTGGATTAATGGTTGCATATTTAGGTATGACTCTTTTAGTATTTATTATCCCAGGAACTGCTGGTGAATCTATCATAGTTTCACTTTTACTAAATACTTTAACTTGGGCAATTATTGCTTTGTGGATTAGTTTATCAAAAACAAAATACATAGCACTTTTAAGATGTATAGTTCCAACTTTGATATTTGGAATACTTTTAATAATACTTTATAATATTTAATAGGAGAATAAGAAGATGATAAAAAAGATATTTATATTTTTTATTTTTAATATAAGTTTATTGGCACATGATGAATTCACTTTGGAGATAATAGATAATAAAAATAATACAATAACCATAATTGGGGATGAGGAGCATAAGCAAGGACTAGCAGGAGCTTTAATAAAAGTTGAATCACTTATAAGTGGAGAAATATTGTTTAAAGATAGATTACCAAAAGAGAGTAAAATTACAATTGATATTCCAAAAGAACCATATCAAGTAGTTCTTGATACCCATGAAGAAATTGTAGTAAAAATTGGAATTGCTCCAATAGAAGGATTTACTAGTGAGCATAAAACAAAGACAGAAGAGGTAATATTAAAATTATCAAAAGAAAAACATGGGGATGAAGAATGGAGTAGCTTAACTTTAATATTTTACTCTATGTCTAATTTTATTTTTATTAACAATTTATTTTAGTAATAAAAATACAAATAAGCTTATAAAAGAATTTAAAATTAAAGATAAAGAGAGATAATTTTATATTGGAATAAGCTGAACCTAGAGCTAATAAATAAAGTTGTATTAGAGTTATAAGAGTATTAATAAAATACTAATATCCATTCAGATATTTATAAGTTTGGAGCAAAATCTTCAATTAAAATAGTAGAAAAAGTAGAGGTGGATTAAGTTTCGAAAAGTAACTTTTTTTAAATTTAACTGCCAAGTTAGCACTTCGTTTAACAGTTATGCAAGAGTTATCAATGATGTTTTATTTTTTTCAGATACATTTCAATCTCTACGCTACTGTTACTGAGTGTAATATTTCTATCTTTTCTTCAAATTTAACTGGTGATAATCGATTTAAATAGATATGAGATCTAACTCTATTATAAAACAGTTCAATATATTTTAAAATTAGTCAAAGCGTAGAAGATATATGAGAAAGATTAATCACTCAGAAGAGTTTAAATCCAACCGAACTTTATCTAATATTTTGATTGTATTTAGTTCACTTTTTGGATTATCTGACTATTATAGTTTCTATTATCACTTATTAAATCTAGTAAGTCATCTAGTTTTAGAGCAATTAGAGTTGACTTAGTATTTGGTTATAATTCTCAACTAAGAGCAATTGTTGAGATTTGTGCTCAAGAAAATTCAAAAGAAAATTTTGTAAACCATTTTATTGCAGCTTGGACAAAAGTTATGAATCTTGATAGATTTGATTTAAAAAAGTAAAAGGGTTTTCTTTTTATTAAAATCTATTTTATTCTACAAACGATAAAATTTTTCTTTTAATAAAAATATTAATTTAGTTTTAAGTATATTATATTTATAATTCCATCACAAAATTAAAAATTAATAAATAAAAAAAGGATTAAAAATGTTAGTAACAAAAAAAGCTCCAGATTTTACAGCTACAGCTGTATTAGCAGATGGTTCAATTTCAGAAGATTTTAACTTATATAAAAATATTGGTACAAAAGGTGCAGTATTGTTTTTCTGGCCATTAGATTTTACATTTGTATGTCCATCAGAAATTATTGCATTCTCAAATAGAGTTAAAGAGTTTGAAGATAGAGGAATCCAAGTAATTGGTTGTTCAGTTGATTCTCAATTCTCACACTTTGCATGGAGAGAAACTCCAGTTGAAAATGGTGGAATTGGAAGAGTTAAATTTCCAATGGTAGCAGATATTACAAAACAAATTGCAAAAGATTATGATGTATTATTTGGTGATTCAGTTGCATTAAGAGGTTCATTCTTAATTGATAAAGATGGAACAGTAAGACATGCAGTTATCAACGATTTACCACTAGGAAGAAATATTGATGAGATGATTAGAATGGTTGATACTATGTTATTTACAAATGAACATGGTGAAGTTTGTCCAGCTGGTTGGTCAAAAGGTGATGAAGGAATGAAAGCAGATAAATCTGGTGTTGCTGAATATTTAGCTAAAAATCAAGATAAATTATAAAAGGAATTTAAAATGGGAAAATATATAGAATTAAATCAAACAAATATGGAAGAAACTATTAAAGAAGGTGTTGTATTAGTAGACTTTTGGGCACCTTGGTGTGGACCTTGTAGAATGCTTGCTCCAGCAATTGATCAATTAGCACAAGAGTTTGAAGGTAAAGCAAAAATTTGTAAAGTAAATACTGAAGCTGAACCAGATTTAACAGCTAAATATGAAATAAGATCTATTCCTACTATACTATATTTTAAAGATGGTAAGATTGTAGATCAAACAATTGGTGCTACTACAAAAGCTAAAATTGAAGAAAAATTAAATAGCTTAATATAATAAATACCTGACTAGATAGTCAGGTATATTACTTTATAGTTGCTTATTTGAGCAATTTGCATAACACTCACTACAATCTTTTATACCCATAATTTTTACATATTCATCATATACACAAGAGATATATCTTTTAGAGCAAATAAATGGGATATTTCTTTTTTTAGCTTCATTTTTATATTCTTTTGCCATTAATTATCCTATTTATTATCTAATATAGTTTTAATTATATCATTAATTTATCTATTTTAGATTATATTTCTTGACACAATATCCTTTTTAGTATATAATAAATTAAATAATATCTATTTTAGATAATACAAGGAGACAATATGGAACAAGATATTACTTGTAAAAAAGAGAAAGAACTATTTTTCTCATATTTAGGAAGTTTAGGACTTGGCGCATTACTATTACTACTTATAGCTTTTTTATATTTTTATAATAATTATAAAAAAGAGAAAATTTATGAAGCTTTTGTAAATAATCAAGAATTAATATGTAAGAACAATATTGTTTCAAAAGATTTAGCTTATGAATTTGATAAAAAAAGAGCTTATCAAATATCTAATGGTGTAAATATATTTACAATCTATAATTGTGATATTAAATAAAGGGGAGATAGCATGTGTAATTTTTATAAAATAGGTAATAAAACTATTTGTAGACTTGGAGAATTTCTTTTTGTAATATCTATTTTAGTTTTAGTAGGTTCACTTTTATTTGTTATGGTTTATGCACTTTTCTTTAATAATGAATATGAATATTTTGATTTTAATAATGGACTCTTATATATTGCATTTTGGGCTGTATTACTAACTTCTGCAGTAAAAATTGTTCATAAGAGTCCAGATAGTTTTTTAAAATCAAATAGTAAAGAAAATAAATCTAAGAAAGAAGAATAGAGTTATGAATGAAAAGAGATTAAAAAAATATGAATATCTATCAGAAAAAATAAGAACACAATTTTTTATACTATTAGTTATATTCTTATTTCCATTTATAGTTTTATATTTTCATCTAAATGAAAGAGCTAATTTAATAGATGATTTTAATAACAATAAAGAGCTTATTTGTAATATGAGTTCTTTAAAGATTGATGTCTCAAAAGCTGATAATTGGAGTGTAGATAAAAATAGTTTTTTTAAAGGCTCAACTACTATACCAGTTACAAAATGTGAAATAAAGGATTAAAAATGTTACCAATAAATAGATTAGATAAATTTTTATTTATTTGTTTATATAATTTTGCAAATTCATTTAAATTATATATTTATATTTTAGCTATCTATATTGCAACAAATATATATTTTGGAATAAATGATGGACAAATAGCTATAGCTTTTGTATTTTGTTTTATGATGTTAATACTTCTAGCAATTGACTTAAATGATAAATTTAAACGAGAGTTTAACAGATATAAAAAATATCTAAAAATTAAAAGAATCAGATCATATAAAGGAAGATAAAATGGTTAATGAAACTCAAGGACTAATAGCATTAGGAACATTTACTACAATTGTAGCTTTAATTCCAATATTAATGAATATCTTTATGAAAGCTCCAAAGAAAAAAACAAAGAAATGAGTTGCTATTCTTTGAATATCAATACGAATTAAGTCTTCAAGATAATTAATTCTTGAAATCTCATCGTACTTAACCCACAACTTAGAAGTAAACTAGAATTAATAGAAAAATTCATCAATTAAAATCTAGTAAAAATTGATAACAGTGAAATATACGAAAGTCAAATAATTTTTTCGACACATATGTCGGAAAATCATATCTCTATTTTCGTACGAATTTTTATCTATAAGTTTATTTGATAATTTAGAAACATATATAGAAATTATTTTTTAAAATAAACCTTTTCCATTTGTTGGAACGTAACCCATCTTCTTATATCCTCTTTGTCTTTTGTGAAAACTTGATCTTAATATTGGAGTATTTTCATCAAAAAAATCAATTGCTACACAATCTTGTCCATTCCTTCCAATTCTTCCAAGATATTGAACTATTCTTCCCCAATATGAAATAGGCATAGCAAGAACAATAGCATCTAAATGAGAAAAATCTATTCCCTCGCCAATAAAAGAACTAGTGGATAAAATAATTGAAGAGCTGTTTGCTTCTTTTAAAAACTCTTTTTTCATTTTTGATTTTAACCCACCATGTATAAGAGTTGATTTTATCTTTTTTGCATCTAATAGATGATATAAAATATTTAAATGCTCAATTCTTTCGCTAAGTACTAAAATATTTCTATCTTTTAATTTTTCAATTTCAGATATTATGAGATTATTTCTATCAAAATTTTCAACCATTTCATTTAAAATTAGTGAAAAATCATCACTTAATGCTTCAAATGTAGAAATAACTGTTTTTAATGTATGTACTTTTTTAATCTCTTTTTTAGATTCATAAGCAATTTCTCCACATTGCATAAACATAATTTGATGCATTCCATCTTGCCTTGCAGGTGTTGCACTAAGTCCTAAAATAAATTTACCTTTAAATCTTTTAAGAGGAACTTCAAATGAAACAGCTGGAATATGATGAACTTCATCAATAATAATTTGAGAATAATCTTCAATTAGTTCAGGTTTATTTTTTAGTGATTGCAAGGTGGCTATATCTAGACTTGAATTTAGTTTTTTCTTTCCATTTCCAAGTTTTCCTATGGTTTTAATATCAATCTGAAAATACTCACAAAGTCGCTCAATCCATTGATCAAGTAAATTGCTTTTATTTACCAAAATTAATGTGTTAACTTTTTTTTTTCAATTACTGCAGCTGCAATAGCAGTCTTACCAAATCCTGGAGGTGCAATTAAAATTGAATAATCTTGAATGAGTATTTTTCCTAAAGCTAGTTTTTGTTCATCTTTTAAAGTAAGTGTGAAATTTAATTTATGAATAGATTTTATAAATCGCTTGTCTTCAATAGTAAGCTGTGCTTTATTAGAATTAAAAAGATTAATGATTTTTTGAGTAAGCCCTCTTGGAACAATAATGTATTTTTCATTTATATCAAAGGATGTAATTATTCTTGGAGTATTAAAGGTTGATTTTCGTAAATTTTGCAATACAAAAAACTCTGGATTTGAAAAGCTTGATAATCTTTGAAGTTTGTTTAATACTTCTTTTGAGAGATTTTGTTTTTCAATATATAAAGCATCATATAAAATTGCTTTTGTTATTTTTGGAAATACTAAAGGCTTTTCTTGTTTGATTTCCCAAGGCATTAAGGTTTCATCATAGTTTGAATTTAGTAAATGCTCTTTTAAAATTGCTGATACTTGATAAAATGATATTTTTGAAAGATTTTGTAATTCTTCCCATTGATTCTCAAAGGGTTGCATAGTATTAATGTCTATAAAAACCGTTTTATTTTCACATCTTGAGCCGTAGTGCAATGGAAGCGCTACTAAATTCCCTAATGCATCAGGTGATACAAAATCTTGATTTGGAAACATTCTATCATAGCTTGTCATATCAATCCCACTACTTGAATCCATAGCTTTTGTAATAATTATATCACCTAATTTTCTAGCATCTTTTGCTTTGATTGGTAACTCAAAGAAGTACCAAATGTGTATTCCATTTCCTGATTTAGAAAGTTCAATTAATGGTTTTAATCCAAGACTATGTGATATTTTATTTATAGCTCTTGAATCTTCAATAAAACTTGCTTTATCTAAATCAATTACTAAAAACTTAACAAAAGTTTGATTAACTACAACATAGGTACCAAGTCTAATTTTTCCTTGAAGGTGTTGTTGAATAATCTGATTTGAAATTGGAATATAATCACTTCCTTTAAAAGTGTAAGTTGTTGGGGAATAACCTTTTTTTAATCCATCAGAACTTATCCAATATTTTGCGAAAACATCATATCTACCAATAAAAAGAGATTTAAAAAGTTCTATCTTTTGTTCTTTTGAAAAAGGTGATAACTTTTCTATCTCTCTTTTTGTTTGTAGAATCTCATTATCTAAATTAATTCTTTGCGATTCTAAATGTTGTAGTTTTTCTCTAAGTTCAAAAAGAGTCATTTAAATTTATTTTACTTTTATATTTTCAATTACAGCTACAAAAAACTCTTTTGACCAAAGTTCAATTTCTTTTATATCTTTTATAAAGGGCTGAACATCACTTTTTGCTTTTTCAACATCAAGAGTTTCTAACCTTTCTAGTAATAACTCTTTGATATTCTCTTTTGTAAGAGTATCTTGAATTTTTATTTCATTAGACTCTAAATATTTGCAACTTTGAGATAATCTCGCTTTTAAATGAATAGAATCAAGTTCAAGACTGTTTGCAATATACCAAATTAAATCATACCAATCTCTTCCTTTTGGTCTTGTACTCCAAGCCCTACATAAAATTGCATGCATTTTTCCTGCATATAAAGAATCTAATGTGAAAGCATTTATAGAAAATGGTCTTGGTGTTAATCTAATAATATTTTGTGTTTGAAAATTTAAAGGTGGATTTGTATCAACTTCTAATTTAATTTTTACTGTTTGATCTTTATGAATTTTATTTGTTATATCTTTTGGAGCATTTATATTTAATAGATGCTCAATTGTATTTCCTTTTACAAAAGCAGAAGCTATTGTACTATTTGAACTCTTATCTTTAATTTCTATAGTTATATCAAATCCAAATGATTTTAATGTATCAATAATAGCTTCTTGAAATGGTTTTAAATCAAAATTTGGGTTTACTTCAAGAAGTGAAAAGTCTAAATCTTCTGAAAATCTTGGAAGATTGTGTAAAATTCTCAAAGCAGTTCCACCATAAAAAGCAGCATGTTTGAAAAATCCTGCATCATAAAGTCCAAGGAGTACTATTTCTTGTAGTATCTCTCTTAAAGCATCGTAACTACTATTTGAATTTGTTAAATCATATTTTTCTAACATTTTTAAAAGTGCTGGATGAGTCATATTTTACCTTTTTTTACTAATGTGGCTAATGTTTTTAAATTTCTTGATTTATATGCTTTTGCAATTATCTCTATAAGTTCATAATTTAAAGGTTTTGTGATATCAAGTCTTAAATCATATTTTAAATATTCACTCATTGAAGTTTGAGTTAAAGTTCCAATGCCTCTATCATATTTTATTTTATCACATAATGCTTTTTCAGGGGTTGCTATAAATTTTCCACCTTCAATATCATCATAAATCCAATCAACGCCTAAAGAGTAAGCTTCAATACTTACTTTTTTATAACTAAATCTTCCTATTGGTGTTTCAAAAAGTTTTTCGTTTTTACTTGTAGCGGATGTAATTTCACTAACTCGCTCAGGTATCATTCCATAAAAACTTAGTGCATAATCAAAAGATACATAAGAAGGAGTATATAAACTGTTTGCAACACTTATTAAATCAATTGGTTTTGTTTGATATGGTTTAGAAAATGTATAAAAGCCTTTTTTTAATCTTATTAAATCACCATTTCTAATAAGATTTGATATCTTTTCATTTACATTACTAAATGATTTTTCAAGTATTGAAGATACCATCTCATGTGAAAATATACTCAATGGTAAAGCATTTTTTAGTTCTATTGTTTTCATAAATATAATTTTACCATAAAATGCATTATATTATATAGATAATCCACATTATACGTTTTAAATATATGAAATAATGATCATCTTTTTAAAAAATATATGTTTTATAGAATAAATATTATTAAATAAAAATTTAAATTTCATTATCTAAATGTTCATTATGATGCATTTCTAGCATAAAATTTATTTTTTCATAAATTTCTTCAGCTTCTTTATCATTTAATTGATTATTATCAATTGTTTTTAATATAGTTTGAAGTTCTTCTAAAAAATATTCCATATCTTTTTTTGCCTCTAAATCATCATCAGTTGAAGTATTATTATTTATCATTTCATCCAATTCATTTAAAAAAGTTTTAGATTCTGGAATCATTATTTTTTCAATAATATCTTTTAATTTCATTTGTATAGTAATCAAATATTGTCCTTAATTTTTAAAGTCTCGTATTGTACAAAATAAATCTTATAAAAAGTACTTATATAACTTATATTTAGTTTATATAAAATATTTAAAAATTATGAAGTTACAATTTTTTTGTATAAATTATAGCTGAACATAAACATGGAGGCTTTCCACAAGCTGTACAATCAAAGTTGAATTTAATACTATCTTCTTTCCAGAAATCTTCAATTATAAACTCTTCTTTGAATCCTTCTTTTATAGCTAATTTTTTAATATTAACTTGGTCTTTGTTTATCCAGCCAGCCATTATTGCAAATCCTATTTTATGTTCTCTTAATTTAGAAATTGTATCTTTAAGCAGTAAAGTTCCAATACCATAACCTGAATAATTTTCATCAACAGCAATTGAATCAATATATCCTATTTTTTGATATCCTTCATCTAAATGTAACTTCTTATCTCTTATAATTTTTTTTAAATAATCTAAATCTATAAATTTTGTAGTTGCATAAGCAACTATTTCTTCATCTATTTTTACACATAAGTTTATATCATTGTCCAATATGTCTTCATTAACAAATGAGCTTCCTAATGTTATAGAAGCTATTTGTGAAACTTCACATAACATTGATTTATCCATTTTAACTATAAGGATATTTTTATTATCTATTTTATTTGTACTAATATTCTTCATTCTAATTATTTTATTAGGAATTTTTTAACCTAAAGCTTATTTTCTCAAACTTCTTTCATAATCATACTTACCAATAGCTAATATTGTTCCTAGTATTAAAACTGAAATTGCAATTACTTCTAACATTTTTTAATCCTTATTTTGATTTGTTGAATTTTGTTTTCTTTGTTTCATCTCTTCTAATAATAGTTGAACGACTTGTTTTTTTACTTTATCATATTTTATAGATTGACTATAATGCTTTAAAAAAGGCTCTACCCACGTTGGAACTTGTATTATTTTACCATTAGCCATACAACCCCAATTATTTAGGGTTGAGTAAGGTACGTGTGCAATCTCTGCAAAATCTTTTTGTGTAAGATTTAACTCTTTTAATCTAATACAAAACTCTTCTTTTGTCATTTATTATTCTCTTTATATACTAATTTAGAGCATATTATAGCATTAAATTAACTATTTTAGCTTGTAGGTATTGCTTTAATACCTAATTTAGATTATAATACAAGTATTAAATTCCTATTTTGGATAAGTAAATCATAAGGATAAGATATGAAAAATCAAGATTTTTTAACAGATGATTGTAAAAAAGATAAAGAACTATTTAATTCTTATGTTAGAGCTTTAATCCTTCCTATTATTTTTCTTATTTTTATAGTAGTAGTTTTTTATGTTGCTCAAGAGGAGAGAAAAGAGATTTATAATGCTTTTATAAATGGAGAAGAAATTATATGTGATAACTTTATTGTTTCTAAAAAACTAGGGTTCAAATTTGATAAAAATAGTAATCATAGAGTTAGTGATGATAAAAATTCATTTATTTTATATAACTGTATATCTAAAAAAACAGAGTAAAAAATATAAAAGGAAGTATATGTGTAAATTTTATAAAAATATGAATCACTTTTTTCATAGCTTTGGTATATTTTAACAGTTATATCAATATTAGTTTTAATAGGCTCTTTTATATATGGCTTTTTTTATACTATGTTTTTTCAAGATAATGATTATGTAGATTTTAATAGTTTTTTAATTTATATTGCATTTTTGGCTATATTATTTGCAACTGGAAAATCAATGGCTTCTAAATCTTCTAATAGTCTATTTGAACTTGAAAATAATAAAAAGGGTAGTGGTATTGCAAATGAATCAAAATAGATTAGATAAATACAGTAAAACAAATGAAAAAATAGTTCCTTGGACACTATTTATAATATTTTTAATTTCAATTCCAATTCTATATATACTTTCGATTGAAAAGGTTAGATTTGATATTACAAATGATTTTAATAGTAATAAAACTATTATTTGTAAAATACATGATATAAAAATAGAAGTCTCAAAAGATGATGGCTGGATAATTGATGATAGTTATAAATTTGTTAAAGGTCCAACAAGACTAATAATTTCTAGATGTGAAACTAAGGAGTAAAAATATGATACCAAGAGGATTTTTCTATAAATATATGTTTTTATTCCTAATATGCTTTTTAAAAGGTAAATTGTTACTATGGGTATTTATTTTTTATATAGCAACTGCATTTTACTATAATTCAAATGATGGAACAGTTTTAGTAAGCTTTATGGCAATACTTTTCTTTTTATTTGGTATTAAATTTTATTTAGAGGATAATTTAAAAGAAGAGCTTTATAGATATAAAAAATATTTAGTACTAAAAAGAAAAAGAGCTAATAAAATTAAAGTTGTAAATAAATAAAATGATTCTTCTATGCAAATAACAGTAATAATATTTTTAACTCTAATTACTCTATTTGAGTTAAAAATTTATAAATCAAATATTAAAAGCTTAAAAAGTTATATAGGTTATTATAAATTTATCAAAAGTAATAAAAATATAAAATTTAAAAAAGATGAAAAAATATCAATTATAAACTCAAAAAATAAAATAGTAAAAACTAGTTCAAACTCATTTGTAGTTTCAATTGCTATATTGATTTTTATACTCTATTTAAATATAAGTCTTTTAGTAAATATACTTTTAATTTTACTATTTATACTTTCAATATTAAAATATATAAAAATAAAAAAATATGGTAATTATGTTTATAATTACTATAAAAATCAACCTTAAGGATAAAACTTGAAAAATTATATACTCATAATACTATTTTTAATCATTCCATCGATAATACTATTTTTTAGCAATATAAATGACTCAAAAGAAGCAGCTATATTTTTATTTATTGGTGGATTATTTGTAAGCTTTTTAAATTATAAAAAAGATAAAGATGAAAGAGTTATGAAATTTTTAAATAAATGGTTTTAAAGATTACATACAAATTATTTTATAAAAATATTAAAAGAAAGTAATAAATAATAATTTATTTAAATAGATCTTCAATATTTATATTTAAAGATTTTGATATCTTGTATAAATGCTCTAAATTAAAGTGTTTTTGATATCTATTACTTTCACAGTTTGAATAAAATGCAATCGATTTAACACCAATATCAAGTGCTAACTTTTCTTGAGACAATCCTTTTTCTAATCTATATTTTTTAATATTTTTAGATATTTTTTTATAAAAAATTTCAATTTCTTTTTTAGAACTGTTACTAAAATCTACTTCCATATATATTTATCCTATAGGTTAAAATTAATATAAACTTTATTAAGATAGAATCATTTAGTCTTTATCCTATGGGATAAAATTAATAAAATAAAAAAGGGAAAAAATGAAAAGAATTCTATTATTAAGCTCAAGTGTTGCATTAGCAACTTTATTGTTTACAGGTTGTGGTATAAAAACTACAGAGTATAATCCATCTGCTGATAATGTACAAACATTAAGAGATTTTAAAGATCTTAAATTAAATGTTTCAAATTTTACTTCTACAAATAAAGGTGAAAGTAGTGTTTTGTGTAGATTAGCAGAAACAGTATCTACGCCAAAAGGTGAACCGTTTTCTACATATATTGAAAATGCACTACTAAGTGAACTTAAAATGGCTGGAAATTATGATAAAAATTCAAATATAAACTTAAGTGGAAATATAAATAAAGTATATGGAAGCTCTATGTTTGGAAATGCTTATTGGGAAATTAATGCAACTATAAAATCTTCAAATGGAAAATCATTAACTGTAAATACAAAAAGAGATTATCCATCAGCATATTTAGCTTCAACAGCTTGTAATAATATGGGAACATCATTTGAACCAACTGTAAATCAATTAGTTAGTGATATTTTAAATCACAAAGATTTTCCAGAGCTTATTAAATAAGTAGACTATTATGAAAATGAAAAATTTAAAAATATTATTATCAACAATATTAATAGGAACAGCTTTTATAGGCTGTTCTTCTACTCCAGATGACAAAACTGTTAAATCTTTAGCTGTCTTATATAATATTAAATCAGCTCAAGAAAATGATATAAAAATAGTAAAATCTTTTGAAAAAGATGGAAAATTAGTATATATTTTACAAATTAAAGGAATGATTTGTGAAATGCCAATGATTGAAATAGATAAACAGTGGAATGCTATTGGTATTAAATGTGGTGGGTAATAAAGTTTTAATGAAAAATTCAAAATAATTAATATGAAAAAATGTATAAAGCCTTAATTTGAAAAAGTTGCTTGTATCTTTTTTACTAATGAATAGCATTTTATTTGCATTTACTGATGAAGAAAGAAGATTTTGGGAAAGAGTTAATCCTGAACAATTGAAGAAATGGGAAAAAGTTAGAAGCCAAATGGGAAGCAGTGCTAACGAAGACCAAACAAGTAAACAAAAAGAAGATAATGAAAATGAAATAGTTGGATATTTAGGCAATAACCTACCAATTACAAAAGCAGATATGAAGTGGAGAGTAACAATGAACTCTTTATCGGCATCTAACTCTAAAGAGTGGGGAAAAGTCGTAACTATGCCAGATAATTGTAAAAGTGGACTAGATAATAAGTTATATGACATTATGGCTATATCTACAAATATTTTAAATCAACACCCAAAAGATTGGTTAAATGGAAAATATTTAGAGTTTGTTAATAGTAGATGTAGTCTTGTTGGAACATATACTCTTATAGATACAACTAAAGAAGATTTTGATAAATTAGTATATCAAAGTCATATTGAATTACCAAAAGAACAAAAAGATTTTTTCCTGAAAACAATTAAGCAAGAAGAAAACAATTCTTATGTTTTTCAAATTTTATTATATATAATGATTCCAGTTATATTATTTAGATTATATCAAAGAGATAAAGAGCCTAGAAGAGAATTTCCTAGAATAGACAAACCATTTTCTTTTTGGAGTGTATTTTTTTGGTGGAGTATCTGGAATAATCAAAATGATAAACATTAATAATACAAAAAAAAGGGGGGAGGGAGGAAAAAGAGATGAAAAATCTAATTATGAAAATAGTAACACTTGCTGCTATTATATTTGGTTTAAGTGGTTGTAGTTCTACTACAATTAATGGTTTATCATTAAACAATGACTCAGTTTTAAAAGATAATAGTAAAACAAAAATTTACTATGAAGATTTAAGTGAGAAATTTGTTGTTGAAGCAAATAAAAAAATAGTTGAAGATCTAAATAGTTCTGATATTATTCCAATAAAATGGTACACTCTAGCTAATCAAAAAGAAGCAACAGGCATTACTAATTCAAAATATACTTCAACTGTGAATGACTTAAGAAAAAAAGTTGAGGATGGAAAGTTTAAAGTATCTAATGATGGTACAAAAATAGTTTTTGAAAAGCAATATACTGATTTAGTAGCTCAACTTGAAGATATTCAAAATATTTATTCTTATCTAAATTTCTCACTTATAACAGATAAAGATATTGAAACTTCATTTAATAAAAGAGATACATATTTAACTGCTTCAATATATTTTGACAAAGAAAATTCAAATATGCAAGAACTTGTATTTTTCACTAGATATTCTTTTTTTCATGACTTAGTAAAAAATGGCATTAAGAAACAAATTGAACTAGGTTCATGGGAAATGGTGGATAGTCCAGAAAAAGCAGATAAAGAGATTTATTTTGAATTATCAAGAGATTATTTTCCTGCAGAGCTTAAATATTTAAGAAAAAATAAAAAAGGAATTAAATTTGTTTCTTTGGATTCAGGAAATAAATTTAATATAGAGGCAAATAATAAAGGTAAAAATAATAGTAGCCATATTGGTGTAGGACAATCTGCTATGAATCTGGCAAGTAGTTCAAATGGTGATTTAACATCAGCTGCTATTGGTTTAGCTGTTGCTGGAGTATTTTCTTTGTTTGAAGATACACCTAAAAAAGAGAATACAATTATAAATGAGTATTCAGGAGTTTTTGCTTCTATAAGAGTTATAGATAAAATTAAAAATATAGATAATTTAAAACTATACGATACTTATATTAATAATGATATGTTTGATACAAGAAATAACTTGTTTAAAAAAATACATGAAACTATCAATATTGATCCAGATAGTAAAAAGTATAATATTAATTGATATAACAACTTTCGATTATATAAAGAAATTTTAAATTATTTTTACTACTTTAATGCAAGTTTATAACTAGCACAAAAATGATTTTTATGTGCTAGTGCTTACACTAACTTTATAATAAATCCTTTTTTGTGTTAGTTATTTAAAAATCGTTTCTAAAGAAACAAACTAACATCAAAGGAGGTGCAAACATGGCATATTTAATGTATGTATTTTTACTAACATTTTTTATAATTTTAATTAATGTTAAAACATTAGATAAATACTCAAAAAAAGTTTGGTTAAAACTAAAATCTTCTAAAAATTTTATAGCAGGATTACTTGCTAGTTTAGGAATTAGTAATTTAGCCAATAAAATTGATTATCTTGTCTATTGGGATATAGTAAAAATAAAAGAGTTATGATTTTCAATAATTTTGGTATAATGCTAATACCTATTGGATTATATTTAATTGATAAGGAGAAATAATGGAAATTCCAATTAATCCAGGTTCTATTACTATGATGATAATATTAGCGGGAGCAATATTCCTTGCTTATGGAAAATACTCATACGAAAAAGACTTAAAAAATAAAAAAAATAAAAAATCTTGCTAAAGTCTTAGCGAACTAATCTATAAATAATTTATTGTTTAAATTAGTTTCCAGTTAATTCTGGATGGATTCTTAATTTGCTGAAAATTAAATTAAAAAATATATGAAACTAGATATAACTTAAGTGACATAAACTAGATAGTGATATAATCAAAATAACAGTTATTGCATTGATAGGAATATTGCTACTTGTATGTAAATATTTTTATTAACAAGATTTAAAAACTAAAAAACAAAATTAAAAATACAAAAAAATTAAATATTCAATAGTTAATTTTTAAAAACTATTATATTATTTTAAAAAAGGAAAAGACATATGACAACAACAATAGTAAGTGGAATATTTTTATTTCTTCCAATTGTTTTAGGAATTGTAGGAGTTGCAATTTTTTCAGCGAAAAAAAATGTTGAGAGTAAAAATAATTGAGTAAGTTTATCTCTTGAAACTTGTAAAACTATTTCGCCAACATAATTTCCAAATTTATTTCACAAATGTTTCAAAAAATGGAAACATAAAAGTAAAATAGCTGAAAACAAGTTAGTGAAACATGTGGAAACTTATTTGTGAAATGGGTGGAAACATGCGTGTGAAATCTCTAGATGCTTATGATATTAAAAATGATATTGCAGATGTAAACAGTAAAGAGATTTTAACGCAGTCTAATAATATAATTTATGAAAAAATAAAATCACATTTTAAAATAAATCCAAAATATTATGGTTTAAATATTAATCATTACACAAATGAAGAAGATGAATATTTAGAATCTTTAGAGATTACAAATATTATAAAAAAAAGATCAATAAATAAAAATGAATCTACAAAAATGATTACTCAAGATCAGATGTTAAATTATTTAGAGAATAAATTAAAATCATCTACAATATAACTATTATTTTTTAAAATAAAATCTCTTTTCAAACTCAAAAATCTATAAAAATTTACAAAAAAGTTAGCTCTTACTGTTTCTAAACTGTTTCTTTTGGTGTTTCCTAAGTGTTTCTTTTACTGTTTCTTATTAAAAAATCAACACTTTATAAAAGCCTTATTTTAAGCTTATTTGCTCAAGTTTATTAAAAAAAAGGAAACCGTAGCAAATTTTTTAACTATAAAAAAAATTAACCTAAAAGCAATAAACAAAAATCTATGTTACAATTTTCTAATTTTAACTTTTTAAATAATTAACTTGTAAGATTTTTGCAAGTTTGCTACAGCATATATTTTTTAAATATATGAAAACGATAGATACTATATCTTCAAAAAATATCTATTATTCCTTATCTTTTTATAATTTGTAAAAGCACAATTACTTTTAATAAACTAAAAAGAAAAACATAAAATATAATCCTGACCTCTACGGAGATCCTTTAACGCCTTATTCCAAAAATTCATATGCAAGAATTTAAAAAAAAGCAGATTGACTCAACAAAAAATTGCTTCAGATAGGAGCTGAATCTATCATCAAAAATAAAAAAAATTTCATACAAAGGAGAAAGAAATGAGAGGAAGTGTTTACTACCAAAGCTCACAGTTAGTAAAACAAATATTTCAAGAAGGAGCAAAAAAAGAAGATAAAATAAATCCAAATCATGAATACTACCAAATTGTTTCAAGCTATAAAACCATGGAGAGTTACAGAAGAGTTTGGAACAATTTTTTTAACTATTTAAAAGAGCATTGGAAGATAAAAGATTTTGAGAAAATTAGTTCAGAACATGTTCATGCTTACATGGATTATAAGATTGAATACTATCCTTCAAAACAATATCTTGAAAAAATTTCAGCTGCACTTGGAAAACTAGAAATTGCATTAAAAAACTTTTCAAAAAATATTCACAAGATAGAAAAATATTATGATTTTTCAATTAGGCAAACTATTTTAAATGAAGCAAGAGATTTAAAACTTGTAGCAAATAATTATCATAATCGTGCATATAAAAAACCAATGCTTTTAATTTCAAATTTAAAAAATCCTATTAATCAACTTGCAGCTAAAATTCAACTTGAAGGTGGAGCTAGAATTGAAGGAGTTGCATTAATAAAACCTGAACAACTTCTTAGAATTAAAATTGATAAAGTAACACAAGTTGAAAAAGGAATTATCTATACAAAGGAAAAAGGTGGAAAGCAAGGTGAAGTCTTAGTATCACTTAAAACTTATGCTGAATTAGAAAATTATCTATCATTAAATTCAAAATTTAAAATCAATCGACAAGATTATTATAACGATATAAAACAAGCAGCACTTATTTCAAAAGAAGTTTCTGAAGGAAGTCATGGTCTTAGATGGAACTTTGCAAAAAGAAGAATGTTTGAATATGGAAAAGCTGATTACACTTATTCTGATTCACTTCAACAAGTTAGTTATGAGATGAAGCATAATAGAGCTAGTATTACTGAACACTATTTGGGAGGATGATTTTTATTTTCTTTAAAAAAGTTCTTATATTATAAAAATATTAACCTTTGATTTTACAAATAAAATTTACAATTCGTTTTAAAAATATTTTGTTTGATGATATAAAGATTTTGTAATATTTGATAGCTTTGCTATAATTAACACAGAAAATTTATTGATACATAAACTAGGAGAAAATTTGGAAGAGTTAAGATTTTCATTAGTCGCACTGTTTGCATTTTTTGTACTTTATCTATCTTTTAAAGTAAAAAAGAAAAATGAAAATAAAAGCACTAAGTAATTTTTTTAATCTCTAAAAATAATAAATCCCTGTTACTTATAAATAAACAGGGATTTTATAAAATATTAAAATTACTTTTATTTTAAATTTTTATCTTTTTCATAATCAAATTTGCCAACTGCTAAAATTATTCCAATTACCAACATTGTAAGTAGTATAATTGTTACTGTATTAAATTCTAATTGCATTTTATCGTCCTTTATATGATCTGATTCTTTTAATTTTTAGATATTTTTTATATCTGTTAAACTCTCGTTTAAATTTATCATTTAAGTCAATTGCTAGAAGTATTAACATCATAAAACAAAATACAAAAGCTATAGCTATTTGTCCATCATTTATTCCAAAATATATATTTGTTGCAATATAGATAGCTAAAATATAAATATATAATTTAAATGAATTTGCAAAATTATATAAACAAATAAATAAAAATTTATCTAATCTATTTATTGGTAACATTTTTAATCCTTTATTTCACATTTTGTAACTGGTATAGTAGTTGAGCCTTTAAAAAAACTATTTTTATCTACACTCCAATTATCAGCTTTTGAGACATCAATCTTTAAAGAACTCATATTACAAATAAGCTCTTTATTGTTATTAAAATCATCTATTAAATTAGCTCTTTCATTTAGATGAAAATATAAAACTATAAATGGAAATAAGAATATAACTAATAGTATAAAAAATTGTGTTCTTATTTTTTCTGATAGATATTCATATTTTTTTAATCTCTTTTCATTCATAACTCTATTCTTCTTTCTTAGATTTATTTTCTTTACTATTTGATTTTAAAAAACTATCTGGACTCTTATGAACAATTTTTACTGCAGAAGTTAGTAATACAGCCCAAAATGCAATATATAAGAGTCCATTATTAAAATCAAAATATTCATATTCATTATTAAAGAAAAGTGCATAAACCATAACAAATAAAAGTGAACCTACTAAAACTAAAATAGATATTACAAAAAGAAATTCTCCAAGTCTACAAATAGTTTTATTACCTATTTTATAAAAATTACACATGCTATCTCCCCTTTATTTAATATCACAATTATAGATTGTAAATATATTTACACCATTAGATATTTGATAAGCTCTTTTTTTATCAAATTCATAAGCTAAATCTTTTGAAACAATATTGTTCTTACATATTAATTCTTGATTATTTACAAAAGCTTCATAAATTTTCTCTTTTTTATAATTATTATAAAAATATAAAAAAGCTATAAGTAGTAATAGTAATGCGCCAAGTCCTAAACTTCCTAAATATGAGAAAAATAGTTCTTTCTCTTTTTTACAAGTAATATCTTGTTCCATATTGTCTCCTTGTATTATCTAAAATAGATATTATTTAATTTATTATATACTAAAAAGGATATTGTGTCAAGAAATATAATCTAAAATAGATAAATTAATGATATAATTAAAACTATATTAGATAATAAATAGGATAATTTATGACAAAAGAAGAGTTTTGTAAAAGATTAAAAGATATTAATCTAACACAAAAAGAGTTTTCAGAAATAACCAATGTCCCATATTCAACACTTAATAATTGGGGATTCCATGATATACAAGTTCCAAAATGGGTAGGTCCATTTATTGAACATTATGAGAAATCTAAAAAGTATGATTCAATTAGAAAGTTAATATTAGAGTCTAAAGAGATATTGTAGAAATATAATAAAGGTTTTTTACTACAGTTTGAAATTTAAATTGTATTTAAAAACCTACAGTAACTACAAAATTATATTTGATTTTGTAGTTACTATAATTAGCAGGTTATAATAATTTTTTATTGTTCAAAACTCGAAGTAATCTTCTATTATTATGTAATATTTCAGCTTCCTTTTTTAACTCATTTTCAATTAAATTAAAAATAAACTCAAAACTATTATTTCTTGAATTTATTGCATTTATATAGCCATTTGTAATTTTATCTTCAATGCATTTATTTAATCTACTAGGATATCTAAATCTGCAATGGTAAGAAGATTTTTTCAAAAAAATAATCAAAGTTGCAAATAGTAATTTCTCAAGCGCAAAAATAGGAAGAGAATATTTTTTTTCTATGATAGCTTCTAGTATTTTACAAATTGAAGCATTAAGCGGAATAACTGCAACACTTAAACTTGTATCATGATTTTTTGAAGAGTAAATACTATAACATTCAGACAAGATTTCCGAGGTATATTGGTTTAATTTAATCAAAAAATAAAAAAGATCTCTCATAAAAATATCTGAAAAATCAACTTCATTTTTATAAATAAATTTTAAAAAATCATATGTTTCCCAAAACCTATACTTATTACTAACTTTATTATAAATAATTTTTTGAGCTTTATTTAGCAAAGAAGTATTAATTTCAAATACTTCCGATTTAACTATTTTTCTTGCCATTTTTCAGGTCTCCTTCAATTTTGTTCCAAATTTTACATATATAAGATTGCTCTACTTTAAAACCAAATTTTTCGTACAGATTTTTAGCTATTATTCTAAAACTTAATTTTTTCTCCAATTTAGATTTCCTAATATATGACCAACGTTCCATTAGCATTCTCTCTACATTACCTTGCCGAATAAAACACTCTTCTGTAGGAATTAATTTAATGTACTCTCTAATTGCAATCACTAGAGAGCATTGAGATAGTGTCTCATTGCTATAGTCTTTATGTAATTCTTTTAATTTATGAAAATGCGTTCTTTGCATTTTAAACATCTCATTTCTTGCATCAATATCAAAATTAGCAAAATCTTTAAAAGCTTTTTTGATCCCCTTTACATTTAGTTTTGTGAGTGTTTCACAAATTTTTACATTGTCCATTTTTATCCTTTGATATAATTTTAGATATATTTGTTTTTTATTAAAAAATATATCTCTACTTATATTCATAATTTTTCAATTTTTAGAAATTATGAATATAGATTACAAAATAAAAAAGGAGTATTTTAAAATGCAAGTTCAAAATGAAAAAGAGTTAATTCAAATTCCAATAGATATTTTTTATGATGAGTTTACAGTTTATGAAAGTAATGAAAGAGTTGCGTTTGAAAATTTTAGTGAAAACAAAAGATATATAATTGAATATCAAGACAATGATAATGTTTATGTATATAAACCAACAATGCAGGATTTAATAAAAATAATGGAAGGAAATTTTAAATAATAAAATATAAATGTTTAAATATCTGATTTTTTATTAACATTTAGATAATATCTAATATATTTTTAAAAATAGAGTCTTAGGGGAAAATATGTCATCAAAAAAAGAGTTAACAGAAAGAGATATTTGTACAAAATATATCAATCCTGCTTTAACCCAAGCTGGCTGGAATTTACAAACACAAATTAGAGAAGAAGTTTATTTTACTGATGGAAAAATTTATGTAAAAGGAAATAAATCAAAAAGAGCTAAGGGTAAAAAGGCAGATTATATTCTTTACTACAAACCAAATATTCCTGTAGCAATTATAGAGGCAAAAGATAATAATCATAGAGTTCAAGATGGAATCCAACAAGGCTTAGAATATGCAAATATTTTAGATATACCAGTCGTCTTTTCAAGTAATGGAGATGAATTTTATGAACATGATAAAACTTTATCTAATGGTATTGTAGAACGAAAAATCTCATTAAATAATTTTCCAACCCCAGATGAACTTTGGGAAAGATATAAAAAATATAAAAAAATAGAGACACAAGAAGAGGAAAGAATTATTTCTCAAGACTATTTTTTCGATGCTCAAGGAAGATTTCCTAGATACTATCAACAAATTGCAATAAACAGAACTGTTGAAGCAATTGCTAAAGGACAAAATAGAATACTACTTGTAATGGCAACAGGAACAGGTAAAACATATACAGCTTTTCAGATTATTCATAGACTTTGGAAAAGTGGTGCAAAAAAAAGAATTTTATTTTTAGCAGATAGAAATGCTTTAATCGATCAAACAAAAAAAGGTGATTTTAGACACTTCAAAGACAAGATGACGGTTATTAGAAAAAAACATATAGATAAATCGTATGAAATATATTTAGCTCTTTATCAAGGACTTACAAATTACGATGAGGATAAAGATGCATATAAAGAGTTTAGCTCTGATTTTTTTGATTTAATTGTAATAGATGAGGCTCATAGAGGAAGTGCATCAGAAGATAGTTCTTGGAGAGAGATACTTGATTATTTTTCAAGTGCTACTCAAATAGGACTTACTGCTACACCAAAAGAGACAAAAACTATTTCAAATATCGAGTATTTTGGAGAATCTGTTTATACTTATACTCTTAAAGAAGGAATTGATGATGGATTTTTGGCTCCATACAAAGTATTGAGAGTTGGATTAAATGTTGATTTGGAAGATTATGAACCTGAAATTGGTAAAAAAGATAAAGATGGAAATGAAATAGAGCAAAGAATATACAATAGAAAAGATTTTGATAGAAGTTTAGTAATAGATGAACGAACTTATATGGTAGCACAAAGAGTTACGGAATTTTTAAAAGCTACTGATAGATTTAGTAAAACTATTATCTTTTGTACAGATATAGACCATGCAAGTAGAATGCGAAGTGCTATAGCAAATTTAAATAGTGATCTTGTTGCTAAAAATTCAAAATATGTAATGCAAATAACTGGAGATAATGATGAAGGGAAGAGAGAATTAGATAATTTTATAAACCCTCAAGAAACATATCCAGTAATTGCTACAACTTCTAAATTAATGACAACAGGAGTAGATGCTCAAACTTGTAAATTAATAGTTCTTGATAGCAATATAGGTTCTATGACAGAATTTAAGCAGATAATTGGTCGAGGAACTAGAATAAACGAAGAGTATGGTAAAACATTTTTTACAATAATGGATTTTAGAGGAGCAACTGATAAATTTGCTGATCCTGACTTTGATGGTGAATCTGTAATGATAAAAGATATTTTTGATGGGGATGAAATTTTAAATCCAGAAGAAGAAAAGATTGATTCAATAATTGATGAAAATGGTGAAGAAATAATATTTGAACCTTTTAATATTCCAGATGCTGGAGAAATAGAAGATATTGAAAAGAAAAAAAGAGAAAAAGTATATATTAATGGTGTAGATGTAACTATCCTGAATGAAAGAGTACAAATAAGAAATTCTGAAGGAAAATTAATTACAACTAGCTACAAAGAGTACTCAAAACAAAAAGTTCATGAAGAATTTTCTTCACTTGATGATTTTTTAAACAGATGGTCAAGCAGTGAAAAGAAACAAGTTATTATTGATGAGCTTTATGAAAAAGATATTTTATTTGAAGAGTTAAAGGTTGATATAGGCAAAGATATGGATATTTTTGATTTAATTTGTCATATTGCTTATGATAAACCACCACTAACTAGAAAAGAAAGAGCAAATAGTGTTCAAAAAAGAGACTATTTTAACAAATATGAAGGAAAAGCAAAAGAAATTTTGAAAGCTTTATTAGAGAAATACTCAGATGAAGGAATAGAAACTATTGAAACTATAGAGGTATTAAAACTTCCAGAATTTAGCTCTTTTGGAACAGCAATTGAAATAGTTAATACTTTTGGTGGTAGAGATAAATATTTAGAAGCTATAAAAGATTTAGAAAATGAGATATATAAGGGAGTTGCTTAATATATGAGCCATAATATAAGTGGAGTTATAAAATCTATTCAAAAGATCATGAGAAATGATAGAGGATTAAATGGAGATGCTCAAAGAATAGAGCAATTAGGATGGATGATATTTTTAAAGATTTTTGATGATAAAGATTTAGAAATAGAGTTAATAAAAGATGATTACATATCACCAATTCCTAGTAATTTACAATGGCGAAATTGGGCTAAAGATGATGAAGGAATTACAGGAGATGAACTTTTAGATTTTATTGATAATAAACTTTTTACAACTTTAAAAAATCTTCCGACTGCAGCAACAAATAAAAGAGCTTTACTTATAAGAGAAGTATTTGAAGGTAATAACAATTATATGAAGTCTGGAACTATTATAAGGCAAGTTTTAAATAAAATAAATGAAATAGATTTTAATAATAGTGAAGATAGGCACCTTTTTGGAGATATTTATGAAACTATTTTAAAAGAGCTTCAAAGTGCTGGAAATAGTGGAGAATTTTATACTCCAAGAGCAATAACTCAATTTATAACTCAAATGATAGATCCAAAATTAAATGAAATTACTTTAGATCCTGCTTGTGGAACTGGTGGATTTTTAGTGAATACTATAGATCATATAAAATCAAATGGGGAAGTTAAAACTCCAGAAGATAGATTAACATTACAGCAAAATATTAGAGGAGTAGAGTTAAAACCACTTCCTCATATGTTAGCACTTACAAATCTAATTTTACATGATATAGAAATTCCAAATATTATATATGATGATGCACTTTCAAAAGAGATTTCAAGCATATCAAAAAAAGATAAAGTTGATTGTATTTTGGCAAATCCCCCTTTTGGTGGAGTTGTAACCGATGGTATGGAGACAAATTTTCCTGCAAACTTTAGAACTAAAGAGAGTGCTGATCTATTTTTAATTCTTATGATAAATTACCTAAAAGATGGTGGAAGAGCTGGAATAGTACTTCCAGATGGAAGCCTTACTGGTGATGGAGTAAAACAAAGAATTAGAGAAAAGCTACTGGCTGATTGTAGCCTTCATACAATTGTACGACTTCCAAACTCAGTATTTCAACCCTATGCTTCAGTGGCTACAAATCTTCTGTTTTTTACAAAAGGAACTCCAACAAAAGAGATTTGGTATTATGAACATAAATTACCAGAGGGGCAAAAAGCATATAGTAAAACAAAACCTATAAAGCT
The DNA here is from genome assembly GCF_013201705.1 of Aliarcobacter faecis. NCBI lineage: Bacteria > Pseudomonadati > Campylobacterota > Epsilonproteobacteria > Campylobacterales > Arcobacteraceae > Aliarcobacter > Aliarcobacter faecis. Next base: position 113,394 of record NZ_CP053838.1, read on the forward strand.
TGAAGAGTTTGAACTTCTTAAATTATGGTGGAATAATAGAATTGAAAATGAGCAAGCTTGGAAAGTAAATATTGAAACTATCAAAACAAATGGATACAATCTTGATATTAAAAATCCTCACAAAGAGGAAGTAGAACACACTTACTCATCATCTGAACTTCTTGAGATGTTATCAAGCTCTTTTGCAAAAAGTAATACACTTTTAGAAAAGTTAAAAAGTGAGCTTTCATGATAGTAAGAAGCACAGACTATATCAAATCTCTTGTAAATGAGATTATAAAACTTCCTAATGAAACTGAATGGATAGAGTTCAAACACAACAACGAAGATCCTCAAATGATAGGCGAATACATTAGTGCTCTTTCAAACTCAGCTGCACTCAATGGTAAAACAAATGGCTATATTATTTGGGGTGTAGATGATACTACTCATGAGATTTTAGGTACGACTTTTACTCCATCATCTGCAAAGAAAGGTGGAGAAGCACTAGAAAACTGGATATTACGACTTCTTGAACCAAAAATTGATTTCAAATTTTATGAAATAGAAATAGATGAAAAAAGTATCGTTTTACTTGAAATAGCACCTGCATATAGACACCCAGTGACATTTTCAGGTACAGAATATATAAGACTCGGCTCTCACAAAAAAAAGCTTAAAGAGTTAGCAGAAAAAGAGAGAGAACTTTGGAGGATATTTGACAAAGTACCTTTTGAGAAACAAATTGCAGTAGATAACATAGATGCTAGTGAAGTACTAGGATATCTTGAATATACTAAATATTTTGAGCTATTAAACATACCGTTACCAGAAAATAGAAATGCTATCTTAGAAGCACTTATAGCTGATAATATGGTCAATAAACTTGATAATGCAAAATATGCCATCACAAACTTAGGAGCTATTCTTTTTGCAAAAGATTTATCAAAGTTTAATAACCTCAAAAGAAAAGCCATAAGGGTTATCCAATACAAAGATAATACAAAATTTCAAACTACAAAAGAGATAGTTGGCAATAAAGGTTATGCTGTTGGATTTGAAGGACTTATAGAATACATCAACAATATGCTTCCATCAAACGAAGTAATAAAACAAGCATTTCGTGAAAACAAAACAATGTATCCAGAACTCTCAATAAGAGAGGTCGTTGCAAATGCTATTATCCATCAAGATTTCTTTGCTACTGGAAGCTCAGTGATGATAGAAATTTTTTCAAACCGTTTTGAAGTAACAAATCCAGGAACTCCTCTTGTAGATACTGAAAGATTTTTGGACTCTCCGCCAAAATCAAGAAATGAAGCAATCGCATCATTTATGCGAAGAATCGGTATTTGTGAAGAGCGAGGAAGTGGTGTAGATAAGATAGTAATCCAAACAGAACTTTATCAGCTTCCTGCACCGATATTTGAAACAAATGGTGATCATACAGTAGCGATACTTTTTGCACATAAAGAGCTAAAAGATATGGACAAAGCAGATAAAATCAGAGCTTGTTATTTGCATGCAAGCTTAAGATATATCCAACATGACTATATGACAAACACATCTCTTAGAGAGAGATTTAACATTGATGTCAAAAATCGTTCAATGGTTTCAAAAATCATCAATGATGCAATTGAAGCGAACAAAATAGCTATCTATGATGAAAATGTAGGAACAAAAGCAAGAACTTATATACCAAGTTGGGCAAGATGATGAAAATTTGCTTCACCGTTGCTTCACTGAATACTTATAATAGACTTAAAAATATTGGAGAAACCCTTTATTATAGGGCTTTCCCTTCTCAAAATTTGTTTGACCGTTGTTTGACTGATGGGGAAATATATGAGTAATTGGCAAAAAGTAACCCTTGATAAATTATGTTTTTTTGAAAAGGGTAAGACAGGATTGGCAAAAGCTATACCAGGTGATTATCCTTTAGTAACAACTTCAGCAGAAAGAAAAACAAATGATTCTTACCAGTTTGATACAAAAGCCGTTTGTATTCCATTAGTTTCATCAACTGGACATGGTCATGCAAGTTTAAACTATGTACATTATCAAGAAGGAAAATTTGCTCTTGGAACAATATTAGTAGCCTTAATTCCAAAAGATGAAACAATCTTAAATGCTCAATTTTTGCATTTATATCTATCAAGATTAAAAGATATAATTTTAGTGCCATTAATGTCTGGAGCTGCAAATGTATCTTTATCTATATCAAAAATCAAAACAGTTGAAATACCTTTACCACCTATAGATGAACAACTAAAAATTGTTGAACTATTTAAAAACTTAGTGAATGAAAACAATGAATTAGTAGAAGAAATCAATACACAATCATCTCTTTTAAAACAACTAAAACAAACTATTTTACAAGAAGCGATTGAAGGTAAACTCACAGAAAAATGGAGAGTTAAAAATCCTGATATCGGCACAGTCAAAGAACTTTTAGAGCAGATAAAAACAGAAAAAGAGAAACTTGTAAAAGATAAAAAAATTAAACCATCCAAACCACTGGCACCAATAAATGAAGATGAAATTCCATTTGATATTCCACAAAACTGGGAATGGTGTAGGTTTCAAGATATTACAACTGTAATTACATGTGGAATAGCAAGTACTCCAACATATTATGAAAGTGGAAGAATTTTCTTATCTGCTAAAAATGTTAAACCTTTTAAATTTATGCCTGATGAACATAAATATATTAATGAAGATACATATCAAAAAATTATTGCAAATGCTAAACCTGATTTGAATGATATTTTACTTACCAGAGTTGGTGCAGGTATAGGAGAAGCAGCAGTAATTGATCAAGAAATTGATTTTGCTTATTATGTTAGTTTGACACTGATCAAACCATTACATTTATACATTAATTCTAAATTTATTTTGAATTTTCTTAATTCTGAACAAGGGATTAAAAATGCAATTAGTTATACATCTGGTAAAGATAGCTCTCAAGGTAATTTAAATGTTAATAATGTTAGAACATTCTTAATTCCAATTCCACCCCTTGAAGAACAAAAAGAGATAGTAGCCACAATAGAAAAACTTTTTGCGATTTGCGATGAACTTGAGGGCGAAATCAACCAAAACAAAACCACAGTTGACAACCTAATGGCAACAGTCCTTAAAGAGGCGTTTGAACAACAATGAAAAGGTAAAATATGGCAAATTCTAATCCTTTATACACTCCTCAACGAGAAAAAGCTGGTGCCCAAACATTTGGTAAATACATGTATCAATATCATTGGGCATTATATAGAATCTTTAAGGAGCATGAGTCAGAAAAAGAATATGCTGTATTTATTGAGCTTCACGAAGATGTTGTATTGGCTGATTCATTAGAAGTTGCTCAAGTAAAATTTGAATTTAATCAAGTAAAAACTACAACTGGAAAATATACTGATAAAAAATTAATTAAACAAGATCCAAAAACAAAAAGCTCAACTTTAGGGAAGTTAATTTCAAGTGGTACAAATCCAGCTTATTTTGACAAAGTTGATTCAATCAATCTTGTTGCAAGCAATGGATTTAGTATTCCACTAAAAACAAAAGGAATCGATTTACAAAATATATCTATAAATTACATTTCAGATGATTGTTTAAAATCAATGTCAGATGCTATCACAAAGGAATTATCATCTAATAGTTTTCCGATAAATCTACATTTCATAGTACCTGATTTACCAGAGAAATCATTTGAACAAACTATTATAGGACATATCACAGAGGTTATTTTGAAGCTTTATCCTGGTGCAACAATTAATGCACAAAATATTTATAGAGCATTGATAGATGAATTAACTCGTAAAGGTAGATTAACTTTCGATTTTACAAATTGGGATAAGTTTATAAAAGAAAAAGCATTGACCTCATTGACAGTGACACAAGTAATAAACGAACACACAAATAGAAAGCAAGATATTAAAGTTTATGAAGAGCTAGATATTTTTATGAATGATCTGGGATTAAAGTCATTAGAAAAAAGAAATTGGAAAAAATCTTTTGAAAGATATTATCTTCAAAGAGTTGGTAACAAGGCTACAAACCAATTTGATATTAGTAGTGACATAAAAACAACTATTTCAAAATATTTACCAAATAGTAATGACGATATTACTCTTTTATTGTCGCAAGCGATAGATAGTTTATCCGAAAAGACAAAAAAGAAATTTGACAATGATATGGATATAAAATGTGCGATTTTATGTGAACTCATACTTGAGGATTAAATATGAATAAACAAGATAACTACAAACTTTTGATAAGAAATTTGAGGAAAAAATACAATGAAAAACTTACAATTCAAACAACTGCTTCTACTATCAGATACACAAAAAAAAGCAAATCAATTCCTGTTTCAAAAGAGATTCAATCTAATAACAGCTGACGATAATAGTGTTGGAAAATCTACATTAGCAAAACTTTTGCTTTGGACTTTTGGATGTGAACCTGATTTTGATTCAACTTGGAAAAGTACAGATTGTAAATGTTTAGTTGATTTTTCAATAGATGGTACGAACTATAAAATTTTACGATATCAGAATTTCATTTCTTTAAAAGAAGAAAATCAAGAAATCCTCAAATATACTAATATCGGTGGAGATTATTCAAAAAAGTTCGCTGAACTAGTTGACTTTAAAGTATTATTGCCGAAACGAGGAAGTGATGAAACAGAACTTGTTACACCTCCACCAGCATATTATTTTTTACCATTTTATATGGATCAAAAAAATAGCTGGAGTAAAACATGGAATAGCTTTGGTAAATTAGGTCAATTTGACAGCTGGCAAAAAACTGTAATCAAATATCATTTAGGATATTTAAGTCCTAAGCACTTTGAGCTTGAACAAGATTTATCAGATAATAAAAGACAAATAAATGAATTAAATCAAGAAGTTGAAAAAATTGGATATGCATTGGATGTAGTAAAAAATCATATTCCAAATAACGAAATCACTATTAATGAAGAACAATTCCAAATAATTACAAAAGAGATTCAAGAAGAATTAGCTGAATTATCAAAATTACAAGAACAATTTTTAAATGAACTATCAAATCTCACATCTGATAAAGTTTATTTAGAACATCAAAAAACTATTGCTGAACATCTTATCAAAGAGCTAGAAAGTGATTATGTTTTTAGCGTAGAAAACATAGAAGACGATGATATTGAATGTCCATTATGTGGGACAATTCATGAAAATTCAATAGTAAATAGAAGCTCTATCTTGGTAGATAAACAACAAGCTGTTAATCAACTTCATTCTATTGATACTCAACTCCAAAATCTTGTTAAAAAAGCAGAAAAAACTCAAAAAGAATACGAGCAAATCAAAGAAAAAATCAATCATATTAATGCAAAATATAAATTAGAAGATAATTCACAATCAATTCCACTAAATGAAGTTATTGAGAAATTTGCATATAAATCTATAAATGACAATATAACCAATACAAAAAAAGAGAAACTTTTAAAAATTGATGATTATAAGAACGGGCAAAAAGAGATTAAAAAAGAACAAAATGCTTTGTTAACTAAAGAAGAAAGACAAAAACTTGATGATGCTTTTTTAGAGTTACTTCATACTTATATTAAACTACTCAATGCAGAAGGTATAAATCTCTCAAGTATAAAAACTCCACTTGATTATAATAAAATCGTTAAAGAAGGTGGAGCAGCAGAAGGCACGAGAGGTATTCTTTCTTACTATTTAGCAATTTTTTCTATGATTAACATTTATGGTAGTGAAATAAATGCTCCTTTAGTAATAGACACCCCAAATCAACAAGAGCAATCTGATAAAAACTATGAAAATATCGTTAACTTGATAACTCAAAAAATACCTGACACCGAACAAATAATTATTTGTGCAATGGAAAATGATAAATTGAAAGAATATAAAAAAGATGCAAATGTTATTAAATTGAACAAAGACAAACTTTTACAAGCTTCTAAATATGATGAAGTTAAGCAAATATTTGATGAAATGGAAAAATAATGAAAATTCCATCAGACCTATTCGAAAATAAGCAGTTAAAACTATCTCCACTATTAATAAAATCATATATTGATAAATTAAATGTACTTGGTAAATTTGAAGAGTCAAAAGTAAATTTGCAAGGTTCAATAGGTGGGAATGAAGAAGATGAAGCAATAAATCATTTTGTAGGAAGATTTCCAAATGGTGCTGTAAGATCACAGTATGTTGTCATAAATCCAGATGGAGATTTAAATCATATTGCATCACAATTAGCTACTGTATTTTCAGATAAAACCTTAAAGATATTATATTTGCCGTGCGGAAGCGGTGCAGGATTGGTTGGTTTACTTACTACTTTTTTTACATTAAGACAACACAAGTATTATCCGTCTTTGCCATTAAATATTGAAATTATAGGTGCTGATTATTCAAGTGATGCTTTAAGTATTTTTACTGAAATGATGAATTCAATATCAAAAGAGTTTTTGAAAGTTGGGATTAATATATCATACTCAACACAACAGTGGGATGCCACAAGTAACACTGAGACAATGAAATTAATGCATCAATTTTTTGCTACACAAGCAGATGAACATTTTGTATTTTTTTCTAATTTTTCAGGTGCTACAGGTACGAATAATAATTTTAATGATTCATTCCGCACTGTTTTGGACTATGTTGCTACTATCGGAAAAAATTCTACTATTTTGTGGATAGAACCTGGAAATTTTAAAAAAGCAGAAAGGTTATTTGTAAAAATTGGAATGTTAATCGATTCAATCAAAAAACTTTGGGCACAATTTACTGATTCAAATAGCGATGCATGTGAAATTTCAACAAGAGAATTTAAATTTATTCATCCAACTTCTTTAAATGAACTACGAGGAAATATATCTGGATTAAGATTAATTATAGACGGGCAAGATAGATGATAGATATAAAGAAAATAGCACTTAGAGCCATTAATTCAAGCAGACGAACTTCTCCATCTACATATATAGCTCTTAGGTTATTACTTGATAATCAACACAACTTAAAATGGCTACAAAACTATTGTGAACGAAAACTAACTACAACATCAAAATGGTCTTATTTTGAATATCAATGGTTTAAAAAGATTGATGAAAAAGATAAGCCAAATCATCGTACTTTTTATATAGGGAGTCCTACAACTCTACTTGTGGAAGCATATATTTTGTCTATATTATCAAAAGAGGAAATATTTAAAAATAATTCACAAAATTTTAGCTATTACCTTGCAGAAGATTATGCTAGTTATAATTATTCATACTACTATAAAGGTTATCGCAACAGAAATATTTCTATCTCTAATAAATTAACAGAAGACAAAAATCTAAGGGCTTTTGTTTTTGATTTGAGTAATTATTATCCTAGTATGGACAAATCTTTTGTTTATGAAAATTTTTCTAACTATATCGAACAAACTAATATTGATGAAAAAATCAAAAATGGTATTTTAGATTTTATCAAATCATCTCTTGATGTTACAGTATCAGGAATACCTGTAAATCCTGATATTGGTCATCTTTTAGGTAGTATCACTTTAAAATCATTTGATAATGAAATGTATGAAATTTTTGGAGATAGATATTTTAGATATGTCGATGATATTGTAATTATTGACAAGGAAGATAATGTCAAAGATGTAAAAGCTATTTTAGATGAAAAAATACCTAAAAGTAAAGGTGCTATTTTAAATCAAGAAAAATATCAAGAATTAGATTTAGCAGAATGGAAGATTCTTACTAGCGAAATTGGTCATAATGATGAATTTATTAACTTGCTCAATGACATGCAACTCTACTTATCCATGCAAGATACTGCATCAGAAATACAAAAACAACTAAAAGACAATAAAATTTCACTTCCTGTTTATAAACTTTACATAAACTCAAGATATGGTGGCTGGCAATCTTTTGTAAAGTGGCTAAATTATTATAATCCTTTAAAAAGTTATAGAAAATCTTTGACTGTTGAAAAGCTTGTAAATAGAGCTATAAATTTGAAGAAATTTTATATTGAAAGTTTAAAATCTTTGAATAAAGTTGCTACATCTGAACAAAATGTGAATCAAAAAGTATTGCTTAAAAAGTATCATTTCTATATAAATAGGCTTATTTATTTATTTGATGTAAGTGAATTTGAGGATAAGCTATTACCTTTAATACCTACGACAAAAGAGTTTTTTGAAACAAAATCTGTCATTGAGGCTTTAATAATAAATGATATTTCAAATATATTAAGTATTGGTGGTAAATCTATTTTAACATTTGTAGAGATATCTAAAGCAAATTCTTTATCTTTTCCAAAAATTAACAAAAAATTATTAAAAGCTTATGATAACACACAGCTGTACTCATTAGGTGTATTATCTTTATATGGATTAATTCTATTGAATAAAAGTATAGAAATTGAACAAATAGAAAACAATCAGATAAAAAACTTTCTCCAATTTTGTGATATACAAGCCCCCATAGAAAGATTATTAAATGATTTCTCTTACAATGATGAAATATTGTCATTAAGATTAAATATATCGCATGAGCATATGCTTAAAAAACTGTTTAGTAAATATGATAGTAAAGAAAAATTGTATTTAGCTGGTTTGACTTTGGATGAAAAGGATTATTTCTCACTTTAGTCTATAAGTACAAAAAATTATAGAATACCTATTAGTTTAATAAAAAAATAATTATTTTAATTAATATTTATTAAGTGTAATAAATTTAATATGCTATTACATATTAAACTTTAACTAACATTTTATTAAATATATTTAATTCATTTTCTAAAATATATTTAAGTTCAGTTGTGTTGGAAATAATTTCAAGAATTGAGGCATTGTCTAATTCATTTATTATCCAAACGATTAACCTATCTTTATCTACATTTTTTAGTTCAAATGAAGCAAACTTAGCATTTTTGATTTTTAGGGTGTTTTATGTATAATGTATGTTCAGTAAATAGTTAAGAATAGGGAAAATTATGAGTAAAAGTATAGCTAAAATACATATTTTAATGAAAAATTATCGTAAGAAATTACGTCATATTTGGGAAGAGTATTCTTTTATTGAATACTATGCACCATATTTACACGAAAATATTAAAAATGGAACTTTGCCACCTTATGAATTTGAACCATTTTTGAACAACAGACAATTAAGAAAAACAACAAAAAGAACTTCATTAAGTGCATTAGATCAAGTTTTAAAAAACTCAATCAAAAATAGAGTTTTATTGGATTCTATTGGTATATTTGAGGATTATATATGTAATTTAGCTGAAATTGTTTATACAGATTATCCTGAAAAATTAAAGAACAATAATAAAGGTCAAACTGAAAAGGAAGAACAAAAATATATAAATTTCATTATGGACTCCGATACAAAAGAAGAAATGATATCAAAAATTATTGAAGAAAAATTACGCTCTATTTTTTATGGTAATCCATTAGATATTTTCGAAAAAGATAAAGTTCAACTCTCATTTGGAAAATATTTTACTGATAATTATCAGCATGTTTTAGATGAATATAAAGAAATCACAGCCACTAGAAATGTAATTATTCATAATAATGGTAAAGTAGATAGAAAATATCTTAGAGAAGTAGTTGGCACTAGTTATAACTTAAGAAATAGAATAATTTTAGAGAGACAATATCTTAAAAAAACTTTATCTATTTTAGAAGGTCTTGCGGCAATCTCTTCAAAACTTGTAGTGGAAAATATATACAATGGCATTCCTCGAGGTAAATTGGAAAATTCTATTAAAAGCTTTAAAAATGGTGTTGGAAAAACAGTTTAACAAATCATTGGAGAGAAATATTTGACCCCACGGCTCAAATATTTTCAACTTAACCGTTAGACAAATTTAAAAGGAAGATGATATTAGTTCTAAATTAGATTTTTTACTTAATCAGGCAAATATTGGAAATTATAATAAGTGTGAAATTATTGAAATCTTTGGTTTTGATAAAGAAAAAAAAGAAGCATTCAATATTTTCACCTTAGTTGTTTTTGAAAATACAAAACAAGTAGACAAAAAAGAGTTAATGACTAAAAAGCTACAGCCATTTAAAGGTCATAAAAACCTATTTTGGGGTATTCAAAGAAGAATTGTTGATATTGAAGTAGCACACAAACTTTATCTTCAACTTCTACAAACCAATCAATTTGAAATAGATGAACCATTAAGCATTGGAGAAGTTCAATTATTACAAGAACAATATGTTCTTCCAAGAGAAGATATGCATCATGAAGTACAGTTAAATAATATATTGAAAAATAACTTCAAGAATGGGTCATATATTTTAGAGTTCTTTGATGAAGTAAAAAATAAGGTTCAATTTTTATTAGATAATCCACCTTTATTGAATCAGTTTAGTGAAGAAATCAGTAGTATATTGCCTATTAAAGTAGGGACTGTATCGGATAGATTAGGAAATATTATTTTTCAATTTCCAATAAATAATTTTGAACTATATCACGACAGGATAACAGTCAAAAACAAACAATGGGTTCAAAAATATCAAGGGATTAAACTTGCAATTATCTCAAAATCAAAAACTTTTAATATCCAAAACTTAGTAGCTCGATTATATGAAGAAGATACCGACAAACTTATTACAAGACAAAGATTCATTAATATTGATAGCACTGTGACAGATATAGCTTTTGATGATTGTTTCGGTACACATATTGAAATAATTGATAAAACGACTTCTCTGCTTTTATACAAATATAAATTCTCCATTATCAAACAAATGTATTCCAATATAAGTGTCATAGAACTTCAAAATAGAGTTTTTAAGATTGATGGAAATATTCATAAGATTAAGGTATCTACAAATGCAAGTCGCTCTATTTATGGAAAAGAAAAAAATAAGTCTTTTGATGAATGGATTAGAAATAGAAAATATGAGCAGGAATTAAAAGAGTTAGAAAAAAGTAAGGCATTTGTTCAATATTTCGGAAATGAAAAAAAGTATATTCTACTTAATAAAATAAAATGGTCAATATCAAATAATAAAAATATACTAGATTATAAATCTTATAAAAAACAACAAGGGCTTATTGCATCTAGTATCACAAAAGCTATGAAAGATGTGAGAGAAATTATTAATAAACATGGAAATGAAGGAGTTTATCTTTGGGATCCTTATTTAAATGCTAAAGATATTAAAAACACATTGTATTTCTGCCAACATACATATGTGCCAATGAGAGCAATTACATCATTTAGTGAAATACAATTACAAAGAAATATATCTTGTCCAAAGTGCGGTGAGCCTCTTGAAAGTAAAAATACTACCGAAAAAGCTAAAACAAATATGACCAAAGAATTAGAATGCGATGATGAAAAATTCCTTTTTATGAATTTAGAAGTGAGAGGAAAAATCAAGCAATATGGTTATAAATTTCATGATAGGTTTTTAATATTTCCTTTAGAGCAGCCAAAAGTTTGGTCACTTGGTATTTCTGTAAATCAATTAGGTGCATCACATCATATTTTGTAAGAGGTTAAAAATGCTCAGCACATCTTAAATGCTTTTAATAAGTTGTGGGATGAGTTAAATCATGAGGAGTGTTTAGTGTGGAAGAGCAAATGAGCCTTTTAGATAAATACTTTCAATTATATGAAGATAAACACTATAAAGAAAAAATATATGAGTTTTCATATGCTTCTATGATTGGTCATTTTATTGAATATAAAATTTATAAATACGATGAAGGCAATTTACCAGATCAAGATATGATTAACAAGGAATTTGAAAAAACTATTTTCGAAATTAAAGACTTTAGATTAAAATCTAAACTAATTCCTTTGATTCTATTTCTTGGTGAAGAGTATTGGAAGCATTTAATGGAAGTGAATTACTTTGATGACATACACTTAATCTTGTTAGATGACTTCAAATCATTGTCTTTTAAAATCGACTTTAATCAAATAAATGAATTCTCACATATTTATGAAAGTCATCAAGACATGATAAAGGGTATTCAAAAAAAAGAGTTTCAAAAAATAATTGACTTTAATACGAACCAAAACATGGGTAATCATCAGTACAATCATTTTATTTATTTAATTGCAAATAAATTTTTTTTTGACGAGTATTGTCAAGCTTTAGACAAAAAAGATGATTTCACTTTTTTATTTTTCTTAAGTAGTTTAGAAAATGGTCGAACAAAAGGGTTTGATAAAAGGTTAAGAATATTAGATCATCTTAATAGCAATCGAAGTCTGCTACAAATCAACTTACTAGAAGATATCTTACTACATGGTGATAATGAAGATTTTATTTGTAAAACTACAATAGATTTTTCTATAAGCCTGGAGTTGTGGCAACAATTTATAAGTTTCTATTTAGAGTATCCATCGCGATATCCTCAACTCTTTAAAGCACTCTCAAAAGCAATAATTCAATTAGATGAAAAAAGTGTAGATTTACTGCTTCATGGTATCAAATTAAGTAAATTTTTATCGAATGAGAGTAAGGAAGCTCTAAATAGTTGTTTCTTAAATATTCAAAAAGATGAGATACAAAAATATTGTTTGGAAACTTTGTTCCTAAGGTGGCTAGATTTCATAGGTACTTCCAGTGATTATTTTGGAAGTATAGTATTAACAGATATTATAGATTTAATTGTTGTTTACATTAGAGATTTTTTGGATAAAAATGTAATTATCCAAGAGATTGAACGAGTTTTATATAACTTAGAAGAGATAGATAATAAATGGTTTATTGATGGATTAGAACATTCAAACTATTTTTATAAACAGATGACTAAATTATTCGTCTATGGATTTGCTTTAGAAAAATACAAGTTATATGATTTAAAAGAAAAAATATCTCTTATCTGTAGTGGCGCTCCTGTATTGGAAAATGAAAAAAGCTATCAAACAAAAACAACTCTGCAGTTATTTAAAGAGTATATAGTCTAACAAAGCTTAGCAGTGAACACAGCGTGTCACTGAAGTCAACCGTTAAGTTACTAAACCTCTAGGTTATGAAACATATAACATATTAATGCATTTTCCATGTTCCAAAAAGTGTTCAAAAAATAAAAAATGCAAAATTCCATAAACCATAATGGATTATGGAATAGATAGAAAATTATGACTATGAACCAATTTCTAATGATTCAATGAATGCAAAACTTAGTTATTGGTTTAAATTTTATATGTATATGAAAAAAGTGGGAGAATTTCATGAATTAAAAATATCCATAATAAAAGTTAGAAAGAAGAATTATAGCTCAAGATTATTAGCCCACTTAAATTATAGAGAAAATCAAGATAATAAATTTATTGATGTATGGTTGTTAAAAGTTAAACCTAGTCCAATACAATTTTCATATCATGCAATTAGTAAATTAGAATATATTCATTTAGAAGAAAGATTAAAATCTATAGATATAGTTTATGCACTTATTGCTTATTTAATGGTTGAAACAGGATTACGAGCGGCAGTAGAATTAGAAGTTAAAGAAGTAGATTTTAAAAATTTATTTAAATATCTAAATAGTGGGAAAAAAAAAGATGATGTAATTAAATTAGAGTATATTTCAAAAGGTGGGAATTTGGATTTTTGCGATATACCATTAAGAGCTATAGAAAGAATCCAAAAAGAATATTTGTCTAGAGAATTTGTAAAAAGAACAAAACTGTATACAGATAGATGTTTTAGATTAGGTAAAAAATATAATGAAAAAAATATTTGGTTTACAGATAGAGGAAAAGAAGTAAATTATATAGATTTAAGAGTAGCCTTTAAAAAAGCATCTGAAGAAATGGGCAGATATAAAAATAAAATTACAGCACATTGGATGAGACATACATTTGCAACATGGACACTAATAGATTATTCTGATAAAAATAAGATACCATTGAATAGTACAGGTGTTTCTATAGATATAAGATTAAAAAATATTTTAATGAGAAAACTTGGTCATGCTTCCGAAAGTTCAACAATGAAATATATAATAACAGCAATTGAATTATCAAATACAGGAACTCATAATGGAACAATAATTCCATTAAAAAGTTTTTTAGAATCTAAAATAGTACAAAATATCACGAGAGAAAAAGCAATAGAAGAATTTGATGAAGAATTATTTGATGTAGTTAAATATGCAATATCTAAAGGAATAGTAGTTGATGATAGTTATGTGTAATTCAATAAGTATATTGACTTTTTATAAAATAATGAAGTTATTAATAAACCATTAGAAAATATTATTGTACCAATTTAACAGAGTGAACTAAGTTAAAAATGGTTTTTTATTATACTTTTATTAATGAAAATTTATTATACTTTTTTAATTTATAAAAGTATTGCTTATTAGCTAATTTTTAGGCTCTATAGCTGATTATACTTTTTTATTTTTTTATAAACCAACAATGGACCTTGCAAGTGCTTCAAATGGTAATGTAGTATCAGCTGTTATTGGATTGACTGTTGCTGGAGTATTTTCTTTATTATCGGATAAACCTAAAAAACAAGAAGTTTCTGGATCGTTTGTATCTTTAAGAGTTATAGACAAAGTTAAAAAGACGGATAATGTAAAAATATATGATACTTTTTTTGATAATGTCAAAGCTGATACAAAAAAGGACTTATTGAGAAAAATAAATGAAACTATTAATATTGACCCTGATAGTAAAGAATACAATATTAATTGATATAACAACTTTCGATTATATAAAGAAATTTTTAATTATTTTTACTACTTTTAATGCAAGTTTATAACTAGCACAAAAATGATTTTATGTGCTTCAATTTAAAAGACCAACAATAAAAAGATTGTTTTTAGTAAAACTTTTTAGTATAATTATTTTAATAAGTGGGATTCAAGGAGTACTTGAAATCTCAAGAAGGAGAAAAAGTGGATAATGTAACTCGAGGATTAATTGCTCTTGGAAGCTTTGCTTTTTTATCAATGTTATTTCCATTGATGATAGGAATAATTTTAAAAGAACCAAAGAAAAAACACAAAAAATCTTGCTAAAGTCTTAGCGGACTAATCTATAAATAATTTGTTGTTTAAATTAGTTTCCAGTTAATTCTGGAGAGTTTTTTAATTTGCTAAAAATTAAATTAAAAAATATATGAAACCAAATATAAATTAAGTAACATAAACTAGATAGTGATATAATCAAAATAACAGTTATTGTATTGATAGGAATATTGCTACGTGTAGGTAAATATTTTTATGAATAAGATTTAAAAACTAAAATATAAAATATCAAATAGTTAATTTTTAAAAACTATTATATTATTTTAAAAAAGGAAAAGACATATGACAACAACAATAGTAAGTGGAATATTTTTATTTCTTCCAATTGTTTTAGGAATTGTAGGAGTTGCAATTTTTTCAGCGAAAAAAAATGTTGAGAGTAAAAATAATTGAGTAAGTTTTATATTTTTATTTCATAGTAACTAATCTAATAAATCAATATTTTAATAAAAAAATAGTTCTATATTTTTTAAAAAATGAAAAATAAATGTTTAGCATTACAGAATATTCAATTGCAATTGCAATTAAATTAAATGAAGTAAATAAAATCTTATACTCTTATTATATAAAAAATAATGTTGTAGATGAAAATAGTAAAGAGATTTTAATGCAGTCTAATAATTTAATTTATGAAAAAATCAAATCACGTTTTAAAATAAATCCAGAAGATTTTGGTTTAAATGTTAATCATTACACAAATGAAAAAAATGAATATTTAGAGTCACTTGAGATTGCAAATATTATAAAAGAAAGATCACTTAATAAAAATGAATCTACAAAAATGATTACTCAAGATGAGATATTCTATTACTTGGAAAATAAAATACAATCATCAAAAATATAACTGCTATTTTTTTAAATAAAATCTATTTTCAAATTCAAAATCTATAAAAATTTTAAGAAAAATTATTGAGATAAGTGAAGTTAATCAAGATAAAATTACAAAAATACTTGCTGCTAAAAAGAAAAAGTTAAAAACAAAAGAGATAAAGATAAATGAATTACAAAATGAAAAAATGAAAATACTTTGAAGTATTTTCATAATCTTTAGTCAAGATAAAATTACAAAAGATGAATTAGAAAAGCAGGTATGATTGAAAGTGATTTAAATATGCTACAAGACAAAAATAAAGAAAAAGAATACCTAACTAAGAGTAACATACAAATGACATTTTAGAGCAAAACAAAGACTCAAATCAATAGATTTTAATAATAAGTGAGAAGTACCCCTTTTTATTTATTGTCATTAAGAAAATAATATTCACACTTCAAGAAATTTTACTTAAAAATATGGCTCTATATAATACACTAATATAGCCGAATTTTTTACAGAAAATATCCATAAAAATATCATTAAATATTTTAAGCCTTATATAAGTTTAAATTAAAGAAATATTGATTTTATCGTACTTTATTAAAATTGAAATATAAATAAAATAATTTTTAACTATCTAGCCGAATTTTACACAAGCGATTTTTGTTCAAAAATATGGCTCTACTAGTACATTAATATAGCCGAATTTTTTACGGACATTTTTTGCATAAAAAAACATAGCATTTTAGAGGTTTTTTACAAAAAGTGAAAAAATAGTACAAATGGTTTAAGTTTTTAAATGTTAAAAAAATCATAAAAAAAATTAAAATAATAAGGTCAAAATGAATGATTTTTCTATGCTTGACGAGATTGAAAAATATCTTCTTGAAATCTTTGGTGATAAGATAAATGCACTTGAAAACAAACAAAGATTTTACGAAAAGGTTTTAAAAAAAAGTGATCAGCTTGAAGGGGGAAGAAAAAATATTTTTTCAAATAAAAATGTTTTTAAAAAAGATGTTTGATTTTAAAAATATAATTGATAATGAATTATATAAAAAAGAGTTTATGGAATTTTCAAAAAGATATTCAATAACAAGAATAGAGTTTGAAAATATTTTTGAAAGTGCAAAAATAGAAAATGAAAAAGAGTATTATCATTCACCTGCTATTAAAAAAATTGTTCTAGAAATAAAAGGAAAATTGCCAACAATAAGTGCAAGAGTTTACAACATACACTTAGGATTTTTTACAAAGGCAAACACAGAAGAACTTTCTCTTAAAGAGTATAGTTCATTAACTGGTGAAGACTATGGTACTTTGAAAATTATTTTAAAAAATGCTCAAAAGCTTATAGCTAAAAAATTTCAAAGAAGAGTATCAAAATGATAGATTTAATTTTTAAAGTTTTACTTCTTGTTGTAATTTTTGCTGTCCTTGTTGTTTTTATTTTAATAAAAGAAATAAAAAGAAGAAGAGAAGAAATTATAGAAAAAATAAAAGTATATATTCCTTTTGCAATCAGACCAAACCCAATTAGCTTTATTATCTAATGTTTCACAAAATGCCAATTCAAAAAAGGTTATGCTACTAATAGGAATGTTTTTATGACATAGACTAATAGCCATAATTTATAAAGCTTTTGATTGATTAATACTTTTAGTATGCTTATATTTTATCAATTACATACTTTTTAGCTATATAAAGTTAACTAATTGATATAATTACAGCAATTACAATTTATATTTAAGGATATTGATAAATGATTAAAAGTTCTGTACAAAAAATTTTAATGGTCGCTAGTAAAAAGATAAGAGCTGAACGAATTGCACTTGAACTAAGCCAGGAAGAGTTTGCTAATTTTGTTGATATTAAATATGCTACATACAAGACTTTTGAACAAAAAGGAAAAATCACATTTGAAAATTATGTAAAAATTCTAATAAAAATAAATAAAGAAGAACAGTTTAATAAATTTTTAGAGGGATTTGAGTTTAATGATCAAAAAGAGAGAACAAACAAAAAAAATGAAAATGATAATATATATCTAAAGCCTATTATAGAACCAAGTCAAAAATATATCATCCTTGATAAAAAAGTATTTGGTGAAGAATTGTTTTATAGTGTAGAAGATGGACATAGATATGAAATACCAAATTTTATAAATATTGTTTTAAATAAATGGAATGAAAAAAGACTAATGCTACTTTTAAAATATTTTGGACCAGAAAGATTAGCATCTCATATAATAGAACAAAAAGATATTAATTTATTAAAATCATTCAATAAGCACAAAGCACATATTTATAAACAATTAAATAATTAAAACAAATAAACTAAATAGGAAAATAAAATGCTACAAAAAACACAAGAAGTATTAGAACTTATTGCAAATGATGAGTTATTTGAAAATAATGATATGGGAACCTCTAAAAACATCTTTTAGAACGTCCAACTTTTCATTTTCTTGATTTTTTTAAAATCTTAGCTCAATTTTAGCTGAACTTTTTTAGAAACTCTGTGAAAATCCCCCTCTATTTTTACTATTTTTATGGATTTATATCCATTTTCCTATATTTTCACTTTTTCTAATCTTATTAGCTGTTCAAATCTAAAGTGGTTATAGGTTAAGTTAAGTAATCCTATTGATTCTTTGATCCTCTTTATTCCTATTGATCTCATATACAGAGCATTATTCATAGAGTTTGTCATAAATCCAAAGATATGTTCTACTCTTGCTCTGATTTTTGATTTTTTGTTATTTGATTCTTTTTGTTGTTCTGTAAGAGGACTACCTCTATAGCCTTTTTCATGGACAAAGCTTTCGCATTCAATGGCTTTAAGGTGTTCTTCTATCTCTTTACTTCTGTATGCACTATCAGCATGAAGCCTATTGTCTGTTTCATCAACTATATTTTCAATCTCTGTTGAATCATGAGGTGCTGCACTGGTTACAGAATATTTGGTAATGAGCTTTGTTTTCTCATCTGCATTGATATGATCTTTAAATCCAAAGTGTTTTTCACCTGATTTGGTCATCCATCTTGCATCGGTATCTTTTTGGCATAGTTTGGATTGTTTACCATTCTTATCTTTTTTACCAAACTTTAACGGCACTGCACCTTTTTTAATATCTGCATTATCCTCTTTAGAATTTCTTTGTTTTGGAACATCTACAAATGTCGCATCTACAATACTTCCCTCTTTAGCTATAATTCCTTTATCCATCAAAGCTACAGCAAACATTTCAAATAAGCTTTTAGATAAATCTTTATTTGCTAATTGCTCTTTAAAGTGCCATATAGTTTTTTCATCAGGAATAGTATCACCAATTTTTAATCCTAAAAATTGTTTAAATGATGTTCTATCATTTATCTGAAACTCTGTTTGTTCATCAGAGAGGTTATAGTATTTTTGCAAGATTAAGATTTTAAACATCATTATTTTATCAAATGGTGGTCTTCCACCAGCACCTTTGGGTTCAACATATAAAGCTTTTTCTATTGTTTCTCTAAACATCTCCCAATCTATCACAAGATCAAGTTTAGCTAATATTGGTTGATACTTTTTAATCTTTTTTTCATGAAACTCTAAATCGAATAATCCTGCCATTTTAAAACCTTTGCGATGTTATGCATAGTAGATATTTTATCTAAATTGTGGTTTTAGGTTGGTTAGGTAGGAGTTTTTAGAGGTACCCATATTAGATTCGTTGGTGGAACTGCACTTAGTCATTTAATAGATCATAGATTATCAGAAGAATTACTATGATTAAAAGCGATTTAAGTAGCCTAGAAGACAAAAATAAAGAAAAAGAATATAAGCATAAGTGTAAGATTATAAATGATGTTATAGAACAAAAAGACGCAAAGCAATAAATTTTAACGATAAGCGAAAAGAATCTCTTTTTACTTATTTTTTCAATAAAATAATATTTTTAAATAGCCAAAATTTTTAAAACAAATTCATACTTAGTATAATACTTCTATATAGCCGAATTTTTTACGAAAAAAAACACTAATTTTTTCTAATTGTTTTTAAGCCATTTTTAAGTATAAATTAATAAAAGCCCCTTTTTATCGTATTATTAAAATTAATGAGTATGAAAAAAATAATTTTTTTAATAAAGCCGAATTTTTTACAAGCATTTTTTTGCCCCATTTTATCTTAATACTAATACTTGAATTCAGCCGAATTTTATACAGCTGTTTTTTGATATTTAAAAAGTATCATTTTAGAGTTTTTTTACAAAAATGATAAAAAGAGAATAAATGCTTTAAGTTTTTAAATGTTAAAAAAATCATAAAAAGAATTAAAATAATAGGGTCAAAAATAAATGATTTTTCTATGCTTGACGAGATTGAAAAATATCTTCTTGAAATCTTTGGCGATAAGACAAATGCACTTAAATTAAACAAAGATTTTATGAAAAGTTTAAAAAAAAGTGATCAGCTTGAGGGAGAAGAAAAAATATTTTTTCAGATAAAATATTTTTGAAATTGAAAAAATAGAAAATTAAAAGGTGTACTATGATTCACCTGCTATCAAAAAATTATATTATAGATTTTGAAATAAGTTTCCATTTTTTAAAAATTTTCTTCACCAAATATTTTAAAAAAATTAAAAATAAATTTTAGTAAAGAAATCCAAAAAGCCAAAGTGGTATTTTATTATTAAATCCAATTTCTACATCATCATTTACAACATAACCATTTTTATTTCCTTTTAGTTGAGATGCATCTTTTGATGCACCTCCTATTTCAAATACATAATTATCATTTATAATAAAATCACCTTTGTCATGATAGTGTACTTGATTATGAAGTACAAGTTGAGATACAAAAAAACTCTCTCTAATAGATCCTATATCACCATTTCCACAAGCAACTACGAAAAGATTTGGATTATCTAAAAGAAGTTTATCTGGTTTATTAATAGCTCTCATTCCTTCACCTGCTCTTACAATATGTATTAAACTTCCAGCATCCATTCTTTCTAAATATTTTTGTAAAGTTGGCCATGATGTTCCAACTGCTGTGCTTAGTTTTGAGATATTTAATTCATAAGGTTTTGTACTGCAAAGCATATAAATAATCTTTTTTAATTTATCTAGTTTTGAAGGTTCTATATTATATATTCCACATAAATCTGAGTCAATTGTAAGATTTATTACTTCTAAAAGTTTCATAGAATAATCGCTTAGCGATTCTTTATAAAATGGATAACATCCATATTTCAAATAGTTGTTAAATTGTTCAAGTGGTCTTATTTTTTTTAAAATTTCAAAAGTAATATCTTCATGATTTTTTAAAATATCTTCTAACAAATAACTTTGAAAAGTCTCATTAGTCTGTAACTCACAAAATTCTCTTAAAGATAAAACTCCTAAAGTATGAATAACTGCTCTTCTTGATAAATCAGCAAGTGAGTTTTCAATTTGTAAGGCTGAAGATCCACTAAATAAGACTTGTAAATCAAATACATCATATATCGCTTTTAAATCTTTTGAAAAATTTTCATTTTTATGTATTTCATCAATAATAAAAAGTTTTCCACCTCTTGCATAAAATGCTTCAGCAATATCATATAATGATACACCACTCATTGCTGGATGATCACAACTAACATATAAGAGTTTAGAAATAGGGTAGTTTAAACTTTTTGCATATTGTAAAAGTATAGTACTTTTTCCAGCACCTCTTGCTCCTTTTATACCTATTAATTTACTATTGAAATCAATTTTTGAATAAAGGTATCTTTTATAACTTGGAACTTCTCTAGATAAGATTTGAGTAGATATTTTTTGAAGTGTTGCTAAATCCATATTTTCCTCTTATTATAAAATGTATTTTAGAATAATATCAAATTTATTATAAAGTGTACTTTATATATATCTTGATTTAAATTATTTTTATATGCTTAAATTAATTTAATAAAGTATTTATAGTATTTAAAGCAAGGGTAAACCACCTATAACAAATAAATATTAAATTTTGATAATAGTATACTAGCTAAAATTTATTTTTAGTTTTAGAGGCTTTAAAATGATTATTTAAAAAATTAATTTTACAACTTATAATATTTCAAAAAGAATAATAGTAACAACCCATTATTTTAATTTTATTTTATAATTATTTAAAACTTAAAAACTCAAAGTATTTATGCTATTTTTTTCATTTTCGTGAAAAAACTCTAAAATGATGGTTTTTAAAGAGCAAAAAAAGTCTGTATAAAATTCGGCTAAATATAAAACTAGTATAAGGGTTATTGTATGTTAAAATTGTACTGTTAAAAATTCGGCTTGATATAAAAAAATTATTTTATTTATATCTTAATTTTTATAAAGTACTATAAAATCGGTATTCCTTAATTTTTAACTTAAGTATAGCTTAAAATATTATTGGAATTTTATATGTCTTTTTTCTGTTAAAAATTCGGCTAAACTTAACATTAATTGTAAGTATTTGAAGAGCGTAAAAAAATTAAAAATCTTAATATTATTTTTCTAATGATTATAAGCAAAATGAGAGTCTTTTCGCTTATCGTTAAAATCTATTAATTTGAGTCTTTATTTTTATTTTTAAAACTTAATCTCATATCTAACATTTCGACCAGCAGTACCATCTATTTGTTTTATACATCCAAATTCTACAAGAGCAGTTATATCTCTAACTGCTGTAGCTTTACTAACTTTTGTTAAAGAGATATATTTTTTTGTATTAAGTCCACCTTCAAAATTCTCATTCCTAACATCCAATATTTTATTTAAAACTTTTATTTGTCTTTCATTTAGAGCTTTGTTTCTATGTTCATCCCAAAACTTTGTTTTTTGTATTAGATATTCAATGTTTTTTAGCGCTTCTTCCATGGCATTATTTAATATATTTAAATGCCAAATAATCCAAGCTGTAATATCAAACTCTCTATTTAAAAATAAATTTGTAGTTTTATCTAGAATATCATAATAAGCTTTTCTATCTTTATTAATCGCAGTTGAAATAGAGTATAGTTTAAATTGCGTATTTGATTTATTTTGTGAAAGAATATAATCTGTAATTGCTCTTGCAATTCTTCCATTACCATCATCATAAGGATGTATTATTACAAACCAAATATGAGCAAGTGAGGCTTTTATATAGATATTTTCAGAATTTTCATTACAATATTTTAAAAAATTCTTGATATCTTCATCAATTCTTTCTACTGGAATTGCTTTATAGTGAACTTTTTCATATCCTATTGCACCAGATATTACTTCCATATCACTATGACTTCTAAATTTTGCAATATCAATCTTAGTTAGTTTATTATATTGCGTATGTTCAAAAAGACAGTTATGCCAAGCATGAAGTCTATCCAAATTTAAATTGCTTTTATTTAAATTTGAATCAATTAAAATTTCTACTAAATTATCAGTTGCAATAGTTGAATACTTATCATTTCTTGCATCAAAATCTTTATCTAGTTTTTTCTTAAAAGAAGAATGAACACTCTGTCTTTTTAAAATTTCACCCTCTATTAAAGATGTATTAATAGCTTCATCAGTTAATGTTTCAATTTCAATCTTTACTATATCATCACTACTAAATAGTTTTGAAATACCATCAAGTATTCCTCTATTGTACTCAATTTGAGTAAGTAAATCTGTTAGTTTTGATTTCTCATATTTAAAATTCGGATAATTTTTATGTTGCCATATCCATTTTATAATATTATTTTCCATTTTTTAACCTTTGAACCGAATAATTAATATAATAGTATCATAAAATGAGCCTATTAAAGAATATAATCGAATCATTTGAAAAAAATATTTGATTATTATTTTAAAATTACAAACATAAATTATTTGTTCGTATTTATGAAAAGAATAAACCTAAATATACTTTTTCAATTTATTTTTTGAGTTTATTAATATAAACATTTGATGTATATTATAAAAGAATTGTGATATACTTAAACATTAAATAATAGGATATTATATGTCATCTATTGATTACAATGAAATTCAAAAAAATTATAATAATATTGATGAAATCTGGACAAAAGAAGATTCTTGGCATTTTTATACTTTTGGAAAAATTAAGAAATTTATAAAAAATGAAATAAATGGACTTGATTTAAAGAATAATTTTACATTGCTAAATGCTGGCTCTGCTGGTAATGATTATGAAATCAACTGTAAAAAACATATTCATGTAGATTTAATAGAAAAAAATATAATTGATAAAGCACATTATATAATTGGGACAATAGAAAAACTTCCTTTAAAAGATCATGAATTAGATTTTATTTTATGTGTAGGTAGTGTAATAAATTATACTGATGCATTATGTACAATTCAAGAGTTTAGTAGAATTCTGAATCGTGGAGGATATTTAATTTTAGAATTTGAAAATAGTTATAGCTTTGAATATTTTTTAACTAATAGTTTTAAAAAGAAAGCTAATATTGTAAATACATTCTATAAAAATAAAGAAGAAAAAGTTTGGATTTATTCACATAAATTTATTAAAGAATTATTAGAATTAAATAATTTTAAAATTATAAAATCAAAAAATTTTCATATATTATCACCACTAATTTATAGATTCTATAAAAATGAAAAGGTTGCCAGTAAATTTTCTATATTTGATAGTTTTTTATCATATATTCCTTTTCTAAAAAACTATTCATCAAATATTATTTTACTTTGTCAAAAAGTTTAAGTATTAATTTAAATTGTTCAATACCTTTTTTTGAAACAAGAGAATAAACTAAAAAAAACATTGATGTATTAATTATAACAAAACTTATTGTTTGTAATAAAGACATATCAAATGCTTTTCCTAAAAGTAAAGTTATTAATGCAAAGATAAAAATAATCCCCAAAATTGTAGTTGTATTTTTTATTTCCCTACCAACATTAAATTCACTATAATCATTCATTGGCTTAATTCCACCATTTATATTAATTTCAGCATTCAAATTATCAAATATTTTAACTTTTAATTGTTCTATAATGACCATATAAGATTTTAAATCTTTTTCCGATAAAAATTCTTTGTACCATCTTATATAATGATTATTATAAATAGTTTCTACAATCATTTTATAAGTTTCTTTTTTTATTACTCTATCCTCATATGCAGGGAAATATAATATTTTTGCTTCAATTAAACTATCATGATTATTAATACCCAAAGAAGGTTGAAAATATTTAGATTGAATTTCTCCAAAACCATTCATTTTCAAGAGTTGTAATAAGGATTTATTTTTTGATTCTACTTCAGTAACAATAAAATTAAATTCAAGTTTATATTCTTTAAGAAATTCTTTTAAAATAGCAATGATCATTTGAAAAGAATGATTTCCTCTATGGCTAGATGCAATTACGAAATAATCAATTGTAATAAAAGACTCTTTTTTAAAATATAAACATTGTGAAAAACCTATGATTTTGTCATTCTCATAAAATCCAAATATTAAAAGTTTATCCTCAAATGACTTATTATAATTATCAATCCAATAAATTATTTCATTAGATGAAGTTCTTAATTCGGATGGTATTTGATTTATATAAATATCTAGAGCATTTATAAAGTCTTCTGATTTACTATCTTCAAATAACCTTATAGTATAGACTGGTGATGAAATTGTTTTCAATATATAATATCCTATTATTATGTATTCATTTTAATAGGATATTTTCTGTTAAGAGAGGAATTGGAAGTTTCTTCTTGGATGTTTTGTTGATAGAAGTTTTCTTTGTTGCTTCATATTTATTTGAGTATAAATTTGAGTTGTTGAGATAGATGAATGTCCTAGCATCCCTTGTATATATCTAATATCAACTCCTTCTTCAAGAAGCATAGTTGCAAAACTGTGACGAAACATATGTGGAGTTAAATGTTGTTGTATATTTGCCTTTGTTTGATATTTTTTTATCATATTTGCAATAGAATGTTCTGTAAATTTATTACCTAATCTATTAATAAAAAACCACTCTTTTTTAAGTATCTCATCTTTAAATATTGATAAATATTCTTTTAAAGCTGTTTTTACTTCTTGATCACAAATTTGTATATTTCTTTCTTTCCCACCTTTCCCTAAAACTTTGATATTTCCAGTACTTAAATTAAAATCATTATATTTAATATTACTTACTTCTGATACTCTAAGTCCCGTCGCAAATAATAATTCTAAAATAGCAATATCTCTTGTAAGTGCTTTATATGAGTATTGTTCTATGTTATTAGAATCGGATTTAATTTTATAAATATATTTAAAAAGTTTTCTAATATTTTGAATTTCAATTGTTTTTGGTAGTAATTTTTGTTCTTTTATTGAAACTCGCATTTTTCTAAATGGACTTATAGTGATAATTTCATCAAATTCTAGGTGCGTAAAAAAAGCTTTTAATGTTGCTAGTTTTCTTTTAATTGATTTTGGTTTTAATTCTAAAGTATATAAATGCTGAATATATTCTTTCAATATATCTTTATCAACTTCATTAATATCCATAGATTTAATATTTTTAAATGTTTTAAATTGCTCTATATCCATTGTATAAGCAGCAATTGTTTTTGGATTTAGATTTTTCTCAAATTTACAATGAAATAAAAAATCTTGTAGTAACTTGTCTATTTTCATATTTTCTCCTAAAATTAGTTTAATTGTATTTAAATAGTATAAAAATATATATGATCTGGCTACACTAAATAGGACATAGAATATTTAACACTGCCAATTTATATTTTAGTAGTATCATCTGAGTAATAGTTTATCTCTGAAGTATTATCTATTTAATTTTTTTAAATCTAAACTCAAGTAATATTTATCTTGAAGGTGTAGTACATTTCGATACAACGAGCTCGAATTTGGCTATCAAGCAAAATACTATAATCTATTTAAATCCCTATTTATAGATTTAATAAAGCCTTTTAAGTATTATTTTATACTTATATTTCTAATTATACAATTTCTTCTATAAATAATTTTTAGTTTATTTATATATAATTTGGCTATTAATAAACAATAAAAGATTTTAATAAATCACAAAAATCTTTTATTGTATTCATGGAGAAATAACTAAT